>JBAXFW010000001.1:0-29450 GCA_037139635.1 bacterium
GTGATGATTTTAGTTGTCCAGCTGGTACTTCAGGAAAATCGCCAAATTGTACTTGCGATAATAATGCCATTAATCCTATTGCTTGTACTATGTGTTCAAATGGGGCAACTAACCCCCCAGCCTGTGATGATTTTAGTTGTCCAGCTGGTACTTCAGGAAAATCGCCAAATTGTACTTGTGATAATGGCGCGGATAATCCACCGACTTGTAATGTAAACCCCGACCCTGATACTTGTTTTAATAAAGTACAAGACAAGAATGAAAAAGGAATAGACTGTGGAGGAGTTTGTGCAAAATCTTGCAAGAAAGTTCCAAAGTTTATTGAAAGATAGAATTAATTACGAATTACGAATTACGAATTCTAAATTTTAAATACCAAAAATTCCCCAGTTGGGGAATTTTTGGTATAATAGATATATGCAAATTGACGAAGATCAATTAAAAAAATTTATTTTAGAATCAAAACTTGTCTCTCGGTCAGATCTAGATGAGGCTCTAGTAAAAGCAACTGAAAAAAAACAAAAGTTTGGTGACATATTACTTTCTGACGGAAAAATTTCCGAAATTGATTTGCGAAGAACTGAAGCTTTTGTCTTAGGAATTCCGTATGTAAATTTAGCGAACCAAAAAATAGATATTGGAGTATTATCTCTTATTCCAGAACCAATTGCTCGAAACCATAATATTATTGCTTATAAAAAAAGTGATTTAGGGCTGGAAGTTGCAATGCTTGATGTCAGTGATATTCCAGCGACTGATTTTATTAAAAAAAGATCTGGTTTAAAAATCTTACCTCGCCTGACGGACACATCTTCTATCCGATCTGCCCTCGTACAATATAGAAAAAGTTTGCAAGCAGAATTTGATAATATTATTCAGAAAGAAAATTCTTCAATTAAAACTATTTCAAAAGAAGAAGGGAATACTGCTGGTGGAGAAAAATCTGAAGAAGAATTGAAGGAAATGGCTGAGGATTTACCAGTAGTTAAAATTGTTGACTCACTTATTTTCCATGCAATTTTACAAAATGCTTCTGATGTACATATCGAACCAGGAGAGTTAGAGTTAATCGTTCGTTACCGTATCGATGGCATATTACACGATGCAATGATTTTGGATAAAAATGCGGCACCAGGGATAACGGCTCGTATTAAAGTGCTTTCAAATTTAAAACTAGATGAAAAAAGATTACCGCAAGATGGAAGATTTAAAATAGATCAAAATGGAGAAAAAATTTCTTTCCGTGTTTCTACTTTGCCGACATATTTTGGAGAAAAAACAGTTATCCGAATCTTGAAAGAAAATTCACACGGGCTTTCACTTGAGTCTAGTGGTTTTCATGGAGAAGGACTAGAAAGAATTCATGATTCTTTAAAACAAAAAATCGGCATGGTGCTAGCTACTGGGCCCACCGGTTCTGGAAAAACTACGACACTATATACAATGCTTGATATTTTAAACCGTCCCGAAGTAAACATTTCTACCATCGAAGATCCTATCGAATATCAAATGCCTAGAGTAAACCAAACACAAGTGCGTCCTGAAATCGGAATGACTTTTGCTAATGGCCTTCGAACTTTATTACGACAAGACCCAGATATTATAATGGTTGGAGAGATTCGAGATAAAGAGACAGCGGGTCTTGCTGTTAACGCTGCTCTAACCGGACATTTAGTATTATCTACAGTTCACACTAACTCTGCCGCTGGAGCGATACCTCGATTGATTGATATGGGAGTGGAACCATTTCTTTTGGTTTCAACTGTTAAGACAATTATTGCACAGCGTTTGGTTCGTAGACTTGTTTCAAATAAAGATAAATATTTTTTGTCGAATGCAGAATTAAAGAATTTAGAAAAATTAATTGACCTCGATCGAGTGATTTTACAACTTAAAAATGAAAACATAATTGGCCCTAACGACACTTGGGGAGAAGTTCCTTTTTTCAAAGCGAAAAAAGGCGATGACTCATCAGATGGGTATTCTGGAAGAGTTGGAATTCATGAAGTTTTGAAAGTGACTGGGACAATTAAGGAATTGATAATTAAAGGCAGTCCTCAAGATGAGATAGAAGTACAAGCAAAAAAAGAAGGAATGGCGACAATGCTGGAAGATGGAATTTTAAAAGCAGTACAAGGTTTTACTTCGCTCGAAGAAGTTTTGCGTGTTGTTTCGGAATAATTTGAAAAACACTATAAAGAATAATGAATTTTTCATATAAAGCAAAAACAAAAGAAGGACAAATCGTTGAAGCGACAGCAGATGCTAGTGATAAATTTTCGCTTGCTCGAGAGCTTAAGTCTCGCGGTTATGTTGTTTTATATATAAAAGAAGAAAAAAGTAATTCTTTTAATCTTGATGATATGGTTCAAAACTTTTTCAGTAAAGTTAAAACCCAAGAATTAATAATTTTTACAAAAAATTTAAGTGGCATGTTAAAAGCAGGATTATCTTTATCTCGAGCAATTTTAGTTTTACAAAAACAAACAAAAAATAAAAAATTTAATAATATTTTAATTTCTTTAAATAACGAGATAAATGCAGGAGGAACATTATCTTCTGGGCTTGCTAAATTTCCAAACATTTTTTCAAAACTTTTTGTCTCAATGGTTCGAGCTGGAGAAGAATCTGGAAATATGGCAGGAGCTTTGTCTGAGGTAGGTGCGAACATTGAAAAAGCAAACTCATTAACAAAAAAAATAAAAGGAGCACTGATTTATCCAGGAGTTATTTTGTCGGCCATGCTTGTGATTGGTATTTTAATGTTTGCTTTTGTTGTACCAACTTTAGCGAAAACTTTTCAAGACACTGGAGCCGAGCTTCCTGGTTCAACAAAGTTTATAATAGCTCTTGGTACTTTTTTTTCTCAATATTTAATTTTGTCTCTTATCTCAGTAGTTCTTATGTTTGCAGGAATATTTTATCTTTTCCGAGCTCAATTTATGTCAAAGTATATTGATTATGTAGTTTTGAAACTTCCTGCCGTGGGAGATATGGTAAGACAATTAAATACAGCTCGTACTGCAAGGTCTTTATCTTCTTTGCTTTTTTCTGGAGTTCCAATAATTCGTGCGATAGAAATAACAGAGGATGTGGTACAAAACATTTATTATAAAAAGGTTTTGGAAGAAGCAAAAGATGCAATTCAAAAAGGTTCTCCGCTTTCAGAAGTTTTTAAAGCGAATTCAAATTATTACCCAGTGATGATGTCGGAGATGGTTCAAGTGGGAGAGGAGACTGGTAAATTATCAGATATGTTACTTCAAATTGCTTTGTTTTACGAAGAAGAGATTGAAGCAAAAACTAAAAATCTTTCGACAATAATCGAACCAGTATTGATGGTATTTATTGGACTGGCCGTAGGATTTTTTGCAGTATCAATGATTTCCCCAATGTATAAAGTTATGGATGGTATTAAATAATTATGAAATTTTTTTTAAAAAAGGGTTTTACTTTAATAGAAGCAATTATCGTCATAGCAATTATTGGAATTATGGCGACAGTGGCTTTTCCTCAACTTACAAAAATTAAAAATTTACAAATTATAAAAAGTTCAAGTGAAGACATTGCTTCCGCCCTAAATAAAGCACGTTCTGAAACCTTAGCTTCCTTGAATTCGCTGCAGTATGGCGTGCATTTTGAGGCAAGTAGAATTATAATTTTTAGTGGAAATACTTACATAGCAAATGCTGCTTCTAATGAAATAATAAGTATTCCTAGTTCTGCTAATATATCCACTATTTCACTTACAGACGGGGCTACGGAACTTTATTTTAATAGGTTGAGCGGCAATGCAAGTAAAATAGGGAATATTGTTGTTTCGATTAAATCTAATGCAAGTTTGGCAAAGACGATAACGATATCTGCTACGGGAATAGTAAGTATAAATTAAAATGAAAAATTTTAATAAAAAAAATAAAAAAGGATTTATGATGGTTGAAATAATAATTGCAGTTTCTATTATGTTAGTTGTTTCAATCGCCACTTTGTCTGTTGTGCAAAAAGGATTAAAAATTTCAGGACAATCACTACATTCTACTCAGGCTGCTTTTTTGTTGGAAGAGGGAGGTGAGATAGTTCGTATTTTAAGAGACGGGGCTTGGAGTAATCTTTCTGGGCTTTCTCTTTCTACAAATTATTATCCTACTTTTTCTGGAAGTACTTGGACGCTTTCTCAGACACCCAACCAAGTTGATTCATTCACAAGGACGGTCACATTTTCAAGAGTAGCGAGAGATGTATCCACTGGAGATATTGTTTCTAGTGGCGGTGTGACTGATGATGGAACGCTTTTGGTTAACGTTGTTGTTTCGTGGCAAGAAGGTGAACAAAATCTTTCAAAGAATTTATCTTTTTATATTTCAAATATTTTCCAATGATAAAAAAAGTAAAAAAATTAAATAGAGGGTATTCATTAGTTGAAATGATTTTTTATATATCACTTTTTGCTATTCTTTCGCTAGTCATCTTTAATTTAATGATGACGATGACAAAATCTTTTAAACAAATATCAATAAAGAGAGAGATTACACAAAGTGGAGAAATAATGGAAAGAATCTCTAGAGAAATTAGAGGAGCAAAAAAAATAAATGCAGTAGCAGATGTAAATGGTGATTTAAAATTGGATAGTACTGATGATGCAGGTGCTTCAAAATCAATCGAATTTCTTTTGCAAAATAATAATCTTCAAATCATAGAAGGACAAGTGACACCGCTTGCTGTGGGAGATAATTTTCAAGGAGGGAAAATAGCATATATTTTAAAAGCAGGAGATCCTGGGTACGTTGCGGATGGAGTAACTCGTGGTTTTATTTCTGCTTTGAGTAACCAGAGTGCCGGAGGATCGTGGTGGGGTAGTACTGGAGCTTGTGCTAATACAAACATAAATGGAGCTGATGGTACGGCTCTTGGAACTGGACTTCAGAATACTATCGATATGGCAAATGCTGGATGCTTGAATATTATTCAAAAAGTTTACGGCGTAAATATTAATGGTTACAGTGATTGGTACATACCATCAAAAGACGAATTACATAAGTTGTTTATAAATTTAGGTATTACCAGCAAGCTCTGGTCTTCATCAGAGATTAGTGCAAATAATGCGTATATTGAAGGTATTACGTATGGATTACCAACTTCAGATACATTCCAAAAAAGTAATGGCGTGCCAGATGTACATGCTATTAGAAATTTTACAAATAATTCTTCCATTTATTTAAATAGTCCAAGTATAAAAGTCATGAGTATCCATTTTGATCAGATTAATACTACAAAAGGACAAGCGATAAAAGTTACTTTAACTGTTCGGTCAAAACATGATACTAGTAATAGAGATTATATTTATTACAATACCATTGTGTTGAGGGGAGATTATTAAAAAATAAAACAAAAATGAAAGATTTTAAAAAAATTAAAAAAAATTCTGGTGCGGCTATGCTTATCGCTGTTATTTTTTTGATTTTTATTTCTCTTGCTATTGTTGGGGGAATTGCTGTCCCTTCGGTTCGGGAATATAAAATTACTAGTGAAAGTATTAATTCTAAAAAATCATACTTTTTAGCTGAATCAGGAATTGAGGATGCTTTTTATAGAATTGTTACCAATAAACCAATTTCAAATTCTGAAACCATAAATCTCGATTCTAACTCAACAACAACTACTATTACTACAAATGGGAATCGGAGAGAAATAGTTTCACTTGGAGATGTTTTAAATTATGAAAGGAAAGTAGACTTAGCACTTACTGCGGGTTCTGGAGTTTCTTTTAATTATGGTATCCAAGTTGGACAAGGAGGAATAGATTTACAGGGAAGTGCTGGAATCAATGGAAATGTTTATGCTAATGGCCCTATAACAGGTAGTACCTCTTCTTTTATTACAGGAACAGCAATTTCAGCCAATAGCCCAGCATTAAATGCTGACCAGTCAAATGGCGCTGGTGCTCCAGAGTACAATGTAATTTTTGGAAACGCGAATGCAACTCAAGATATTGCCCAAAGTTTTAAATTATATACTTCAAGTCCTCTAAATAAAGTTCAATTATATGTAAAAAAAATCAGTACGCCGAGCGACATAGTCGTTAAGGTTGTGAATGATGTAAATGGTAGTCCAGGAAATACCGTATATGCAAGTGGCACTCTCACTTCAACTTCTTCTTATGGTTGGGTAGATGTTTATTTTACAACTAATCCTTTGTTGAATACTAATACTACTTATTGGTTGGTTGTTGATGCTAGTACTTCTAGTTCAAAATATTTTACAATTGGTGCCTCAAATGTAGGATATGATAATGGGATTGGTAAAATTGGACAACAGGGAGGTGTCTGGAGTAGTACGACTCCCGCAGGACTAGATTATTTTTTCAAAATTTATTTGGGAGGAGTTTACGGTTTAATCCAGGGTAGTTCTCTGAGTCAGTGGAATCAATTGAGTATCGGCACAGGAGGCACAGGCAGTGCGCAAGCCCACACAGTAAATTATACTGAAGCAACAGGTCTTATATATTGTCAGAGCGGTGTTGGTAATAATAAATCTTGTACAGCACAAGCAGATCCAGCATATATTCCGTATCCAATTTCTGATGACAATATTACTAAATGGAAAAAAGATGCAGAACTCGGAAGTACTTACACGGGGAATTATAATACACCTGGCTATGGCTCATCTTCTATGGGCCCAAAAATGATAACGGGTGATTTAATTGTTAGTGGAAGCCATACTTTGAATGTTACTGGTACTATCTATGTGAAAGGCAATGTCACTGTTTCCGGCTCAGCAAAAATTGTTCTTGATGATAGTTATGGAAATAATAGCGGAATTATCGTTTCTGACGGGTGGCTCAATCTTGAGGGTAGTGGTCAATTGAATGGAGATGGACAAACAGGTAGTTATATTTTATTTACTACTACTAGCAATTGTGATAAATCTTTTTGTGCCCATAACGCTATAGATATTTCAGGCTCGGCTGGTTCAGTAGTTTTGAATGCACAAAATGGAACGATTTATTTTACGGGTAGCGCTAGTGCTAAAGAAGCAGTAGGATACAAAATGGTTTTAGATGGTTCTACAAAAGTGAGCTATGAGTCAGGTCTTGCAAATTTAAATTTTTCTAGTGGTCCTACGGGAGGATGGGAAGTTGGAAGTTGGAAGGAAACTGAATAATAATTACTTTGCTAAAGTCTGGTCTTGGGTGATACAATAAGTGTATGTCTAAAAAAACAGCTAAGAAATTAGTTATTGCGAACTGGAAAATGAATCCGGTCTTAGAAAAGGATGCTGAAAAATTGTTTAAGAGTGTAGTAAAAGGAGTGCATGCTTTAAAAAATACCGAAGTGGTAGTATGTCCGCCTTTTATATATTTTGATAAATTAAAAAAAGTATCTAAAAAAATAAATCTTGGAGCGCAAGATGCTTTTTTTGGTGACAGAGGTCCATTTACTGGAGAAGTTTCAGGTGAGATGCTAGAAAATATTGGCATTAAATATGTAATTTTAGGGCATTCAGAAAGAAGAGCCTTGGGTGAAGAAAATCTTTTAATAAATAAAAAACTAAAAGGAGTGTTGTCATCAGGGCTTATTCCGATTCTTTGTGTTGGCGATGAAGAAAGGGATGTGAACCATGAATATTTTAATTTTATTAAAACTCAAATCGAAGAAGGATTAAATGGTATTAATAAAGATTTACTTTCGAAAGTAGTTATTGCGTATGAGCCGATTTGGGCACTTTCTACTACTCTGGGCAGAAAGGATGCGACTCCGGCTGATTCATATGAGATGAATATTTTTATTAAAAAAATTATTTCAGATAAATTTGGCGTAAAAACAGAAATGCCTAGGATCCTTTATGGTGGCTCAGTAAGTGAAAAAAATATTTTAGACTTTATTATAAATGGTGGCATAGACGGAGTGCTTGTGGGTGGCGCGTCGCTCGACTCAAAAAAGTTTTTAGAAATTATTAAAATTGTTGAAACACAAAAGAATGAAATCAATTAAATCAATAAAAAGTACCAAGGGGAAAATAATACTTTTACGTGCAGGTTTTGATGTACCTATAGAGAACGGGAAAGTTGTTGATTCAAATAGAATAGAGGCATTATTGCCCACTATTAAATATCTAATAAAAAAAGGTCCTTTAGTTATTATGTCTCACCAAGGGAGGCCAAAGGGTAAAAGGGATATGAATTTTACTCAAAAACCAATTGTTCCTGTTTTGGAAAAGTTGCTTAAAATTAAAGTTAAATTTGCTGATTCTTGCATAGGAGACGAAACAGAAAAAATAGTTAAAAATTTAAAAAAAGGAGAAGTACTTTTACTTGAAAATTTACGATTTGAAGCAGGAGAAGAGGGCAATGATCCTATTTTTGCAAAAAAATTGGCTAGCCTTGGAGATATTTATGTAGATGATGCATTTCCGAATGCTCACAGAAAACATGCTTCAATAGTCGGAGTACCAAAATATTTACCAAAATTTGCCGGTTTTCAATTTTTAGAAGAGGTGAAATATTTATCACTTGTTTCTAAAAAAACAAAACACCCATTTTTGTTGATTTTAGGCGGCGTGAAGTTTGAGACTAGGCTACCTATTATAAAGCGTTATTTAAAAATCGCTGACAATATTTTTATTGGTGGAGCACTTGCGAACCAAGTTTTTAAGGAAGAGGGATTTGAGACTGGAATTTCACTTGTTGAAGAAAAAAATTACAACTTACCAAAACTAATTAAAAATAAAAAAATAATTTTACCAACTGATGTTTTGGTGTTAGGTGGGACGAAGACAAGAGTGACGTCTCCAACTGGAGTAGAAAAAAATGAAAACATTATAGATATGGGAATAGAATCTATAAAGGAATTAGAGGAAAAAATTAAAAAAGCAAAAATGATTTTATGGAATGGTCCACTTGGTAAATCAAGTACAAAACTTGATATTGCTACTGGAAAAATAATTCATGCAATTGCTAAAACAAAAGCCATTTCCATTATCGGTGGGGGAGATACGGGCGAAGTGGTTGCTAAAATGAAAATGGAAAAAAAGTTTACTTTTGTTTCTACTGGTGGTGGAGCCACCCTCGACTTTTTAGCAAATGGCACCTTACCAGGCATTAAAGCACTCGAGTAATTTTTTCTATTAGCACTTTTGCCTGGCCATCTTTGTATGTTTTGGTTGGAAGGTTTGGGAAATGCTCAGTAAAATATCTTGGGAAAATATGAATATGAAAATGTGGTACTTCATTGCCTACGACAGATTCTTGGACATAATCACAAGGAAGACCGTTTTTTAATGCTAGCATCATTTTTTTAGTAAGCTTAAATATTTCTGATATTGTGTCATCGTCAGCTTCTTGCATCCATACTACATGTTTTTTGGGTATTATTAGCAGATGTCCATCAGAAACTGGTTTAATATCTAAAAAAACAAGAAATTTTTCATCTTCATAAATTTTGTCACAAGGAATTTCACCTTTTACTATTTTACAAAATATACAATTATCCATGGGTACATTATATGATACAATCTTTGATATGCAAAATTATTCAGAATTACTTCAAATATTACTCAAAAATAGAGGAATAGAGGAAGAAGAAGAAATAACTAAATTTTTAAATCCAAATTTTGAGAAAGATCTTCATGATCCATTTTTGATGCGTGACATGGAGAGGGCTTGTGTGCGAATTTTTGCAGCCATAGAGGCAAATGAAAAAATAGTGATTTATGCTGACTACGATGCGGATGGAATTCCGGGCGCGGTAATTTTGAGTAGTTTGTTTAAAAAAATTGGGTATCAAAATTTTGAGGTTTATCTTCCACAAAGGAATAGTGAAGGGTATGGATTAAATATGTCCGCTATTGAGGAATTTCGAGATAAGAATATAAAGCTTTTAATTACTATTGATCTTGGTATTACGGCTATCGCTGAGGTCGCGCAAGCAGAAGTGGATGGCATTGATGTGATCATTACAGACCACCATTTACCACATGAAACTTTGCCACGTGCTTATGCAATTTTGAATCCAAAAGTAGACAATTACCCAGAGAAAATGTTATGTGGAGCAGGGGTAGTTTTTAAGTTGATTCAAGGTTTTATTAAAAAATACGGAGAATATTTTGATAGCCAAAAGACAGGTCAAAATTTTTTGTCTGCGGAACTCGCTTTGCTCAAACAGTCCTCGACGGCAAAATCTTCACCTGCTCTTTTGGCTGGTTGGGAAAAATGGATGCTCGACATGGCCGGCCTTGCTACTCTTTCTGATATGGTTCCCTTATTAGGGGAGAATCGAGCAATAGCATATTTTGGAATAAAAGTTTTAAGAAAATCAAAGCGTCCTGGATTACAAAAATTACTTGCAAAAATAAATGTTGATCAAAGATATTTATCAGAAGATGATATCGCTTTTATGGTAGTGCCTAAATTGAATGCTGCTTCTCGTATGGATGATCCAATGCGAGCATTTGAATTACTTGCGACAAATGATGTCGTTGAGGCCGGTGTGCTCGCAAATCATTTAACAAAAATAAATGATGAAAGAAAATTAATTGTCGCAGGAATTATGCGCGAAGTAAAAAAGAAATTTGAAGCGAGAGAAACGAAAGAGGTGATCGTAGTCGGGAATCCTTTATGGCGTGTTGGGGTACTCGGGTTGGTGGCAGGAAAATTGATGGATGAGTATGGTAAACCAGTGTTTGTCTGGGGTAAAGATGAAAATGATATTATTAAAGGTTCTTGTCGCTCTCCCGGGTCAGTATCTATCGTAGAGTTGATGACAAAAAACAAGGATTCATTTTTGGAATATGGTGGACACGAATTGGCTGGAGGTTTTACAGTACATCCCGATAGAATTCATTTCTTAGAAGAAATTCTTTCAAATTCTTTTCATGATGTAAAACGAGTGGTTGAAAATATAGGAGAGGTGGAAGGAGATTTCACTTGTGATCTTGGTTATGTAAATATGAAAAATTGGAAAGAAATTGAAAAAATGGCACCATTTGGAATTGGCAACCCTAAACCAACATTTAAATTTAAAAATATTAAAATTGAAAAAATTAAAAAGTTTGGTAAAAATGGTTCAGGCGAGCATTTGGAAATTACTTTTAGTGATGTTGGTAAAAATAAAGCCGTGGCTATTTCATTTTTTTCTGGACACGATTCTTTCAATGTACCAATTTCTGAGGGTTTAAACATAGACCTATTGGCAACTTTGGATCTGTCGAGATTTAGAGGCAGGGAAGAACTTCGTTTGAGAATAATAGAAATATCAAGTACAATAAATATATGAAAAAAGATGAAATCATAATTTATACTGACGGATCGTCTCTTGGAAATCCTGGCCCTGGTGGTTGGGGAAGTGTCGTTTTGTTCCCAGAAAATAAGGTTGTTGAATTGGGTGGTAGAGAAAAAGAGTCAACCAATAATCGCATGGAAATGATGGCAAGTATCATGGCTTTGAAAGAAGTTGAAAAAAGAAAGATAAAAGCTAAAACTATTAAAATTCATACTGATTCATCATATTTACTAAATGGTATTACTATGTGGGTACATGCTTGGGTAAAAAATAATTGGAAAACAAAAACGGGAGAAGATGTTCTCAATAAGGATTTATGGGAAATGCTATATAAGGTAAATTCAAATTTGTCTCATAAGTATGAAATCGAATGGGTAAAAGTATCCGGACATTCTGGTGTTCATTTAAATGAAAGGTGTGATGTCATAGCGACGAGTTTCTCTGCCAACAATACTACTATTCTTTTTACGGGAAGTTTTGAAGATTATGAAAAACTTTTTGGCCAAATTGATTTTGAAGAGACGGCCGTGAGAGCAGGGAAAAAAACTTCTAAAAATAAAAATACTAAAACAGCCTACTCGTATGTTTCGGCAGTAGGTGTAAAAGTACATGCTGATAAGACATGGGCAGAGTGTGAAAAAAGAGTTAAAGGTAAATCGGGCGCTAAATATAAAAAAGTTTTTTCAAAAGAGGAAGAGCAAGAGTTGGTGGCAGAATGGACATTAAAATCTTTATTTTAAAAAATATGCTTGAAAAAATAAACAATATAAAACGGAGAACACTTGATGATACGTTAAATTCTTTTGAAAATCTGGATATAAAAATAGAATTGGCAACTCCGGAAGATTGGCAAGATTGTAAAAAACTAAGGTTAGAAGCACTAAATAGTGAAGATGCTTATATGCTAGGAGATACTTCTCAGCAAATTAAAGTTGAAGAAGCAAAAACTGAAGAGCAATGGAGAAAAGAGCTTTCAAGTAATGACATGTTTACTGTTTTATCTAAAAATAATCTTACACCTGTTGGTATAGGTCGTGCTGAACAATATAAAAAGGGGATTTGGATTTTATATAATGGTTATCTCGAAAAAGAGTTTCAAGGTAAAGGTATTGGTAGAAAAAATTTTGCTATGCGCTTAAAGATAGTGAAAGAGCGTGGTGGAATAAAGGTAACGACAGGGATAAAGCGCAATAATGATCGATCGATGAGTGTGGCTAAATATTTTAACTTTAAAGTACTGGATGCATTATCTGCAAGTTTTTTAGCAAAAAAAATTATTTTACCTACTTGGAAAGTTATGGAATGTGATTTGAATGATCCAGAGGTTATTAAAAAAATTAATGAAGTTTTAAATGAAGGATAAAATTTTTTTCTTAGTTTGTGGAGGTTTTATTGCAGGAATATTTTTGCGTTCATTTTTTTCTATTAATATTTATGTTGCTATTTTACTCTCCGTTATATCTTTAGGGATTATTTTATTTTATAAATTAGCCTCACCAGGGCATTCTAAAACGGCGGGATCTAAAAATAAGTGGGGTATAGCGGCTGGAATATTTATTCTGGTTTTTTCTTTTGGTATTTTACGATTTGATTTTTCTGAAAATAATGTGAACATGCCTCAGGATTTATGGTCTCAGAAAACAACGTCTGAAAATCAGAGTGTCAGCTTGTCTGGCATGATCGATGAGAGTCCTATAATAAAAGAAAACAATCAAAAATTAACAGTAAGAATTGAAGATAGTAGTGATTTCAAAATTTTACTTACGACTGATTTTAGTTATGAATATAAGTATGGTGATATTATTAATTTTTACGGCAAAATAGAAAAACCAGAAAATTTTATAACAAATACAGGAAAAGAATTTGATTATATAAATTATTTAAAAAAAGATGGAATATTTTATGTGATGAATTTTCCCAAAATAGAGATTAGCACGAGGGGAAATGGAAATAAAATAAAAAGTATCTTGTTTAATGTAAAGGATAAATTTTTAGAAAAAATAAACGAGAGTATTAAGAGTCCCGAAAATCTTTTAATGGGTGGACTTATTTTGGGAGAAAAATCAGCTTTTAATCAAGAACTAAATCAAAATTTTATAAATACTGGTACGATCCATATCGTTGCACTTTCAGGTTACAATGTCACAATTGTGGCAGAGTGGATCATGAAAGTTTTTACCTTTTTACCTAAAAATATAGGTATTGGAATTGGAATTTTTACAATCTTACTTTTTATAATAATGACGGGAGCAAGTTCTACTGCAATTCGCGCAGGCGTGATGGCGATACTAGCTCTTATTGCTCGAGCAACTGGTAGAGATTATGATATTTTGAGAGCGATGATTTTGGCGGGAGTATTGATGCTATTACTCAACCCATATGTTTTAGCTTTCGACGTTTCATTTCAGCTTTCATTTTTAGCAACATTTGCAGTTGTTTTTATTTCTCCACGAGTAGAAAAATATTTTACTTGGATAACTGATAAATTTAAATTAAGGGATATTGTGACAGTTACTTTTGCTACTTATCTTTTTGTTTTACCATTTATTCTTTATAAAATGGGGAATTTGTCACTCGTAGCGTTGCCTGCCAATTTTTTAATTTTGCCATTTATACCATTTACAATGTTGCTTGGTTTTATCACTGGTGGACTTGGACTTATTTGGTATGTATTTGCAGCTCCAGTTGGATTTTTATCTTATTTATTTTTACATTACGAATTGGGAATTATAAACTTTCTAGGAAATCTTCCATTTGCTTCTTTTGCAATTCCAAATTTTCCATTGGTTATAACAATAGCTATTTATATATACGTTATTTATAAACTTTTTGGAAAAAATATTAAAAAGTTTTTTATAGAAGAATATTAAAAAATTTGAAAAAATCAAAAATTTTTGAGCCTTCGCCCTCTGAAAAGATAGGAAAAGGGACTCACGACTCTTAAAATTTTTATTTTTCCAAATTTTTTTCGACTATTTGCCAATTCAAATTATTAAAAAAAGCATCAATATAATTTTTCTTTTCTGATGTTGGGTAGTCATAAACAAATGCATGTTCCCACATATCAAGAGCGATTATTGGGGAAGTGGAGACGAGATGCCCAACATGTTGTTCATCAACCCAATGGTTAATTAGTTTTCCACTTTCTTTGTCATATGAGAGCATGGCCCAACCTATACCACGAGTCAATGCTAGTGTTTTAAATTTTGTAAGCCATGCGTCAAACGAGCCAAAGTCTTCAATTAAAGCCTGCTCAAGTGCTCCACCAGCGGTGATTGCATTTGCGCCATCAGCTAAAGAACTGAAATAGTATTCATGGTTGCGCATGCCTCCAAATTCAAAAGCAAATCTTCTTTGTAATTCACTGATAATATAAGCATTTGTCGTGTCGCTGGTATCTAGACTTCCGATTTTTTCCAATATTAAATTGGTGTGCTTTACGTAGCCTGCGTAAAGCTTTAAGTGTTCGTCTATGTTTTTTGTAGATATTCCTTTTAGTTCACCGATATTGAAAGTTTTTAATTTATAGTTTTCCATGTAATTTGGTTAATTTATTAATATGTTAATATTATAACAGATGTCTGAAGAATACATGAAGAAAAACTGGTTACCATTTTTCTTTTTTGGGCTACTGTTTTTAGCTTCATTTCTTTTTTATTTTGATTGGCAAAATTCTCACAAAAATTTTACTTTTGCAATGCTTGATATTGGGCAAGGAGATGCTTTATTTATCGAATCACCAACTGGAACCAAGGTGTTGATTGATGGTGGATCACCTAAAAAAATTCTTAGTGCTCTTACACAAGTATTATCTCCATTTGATCGAAAAATAGATGCAATTATTATTACCAATCCAGACGAAGATCATATCGGAGGATTGTTGGACGTTTTAAAATCATATAAAGTTGGTGAGGTTTTTGAATCAGGTACTTGGAGTGATTCAAAAATATATCAAACGATAGAAAATGAAATTAAGAATAAAAATATTCCTGATATTTTAGCGAAAAAAGGTATGCGTCTTGATTTAGGTGGTGGGGCAGTGATAGATATATTATTTCCAGATAGAGATGTCACAAGTTGGGAGACAAATACTGGCTCAGTCGTAGCAAAGCTTTCTTATCAAGGAAAGTCATTTATGTTGACGGGGGACGCTCCATTTGAAACTGAAAAATTAATTTTGGCTGATAATCCTAGTTTACTTTTAAAAAGTGATGTTCTCAAGGTGGGGCACCACGGTTCGAGAAGTTCTTCTTCGGAAGAATTTTTGAAAGCCGTTGGGCCATCAATGGCATTGATTTCAGTTGGGAAAGATAATAAATATGGGCACCCAACAGAAGATACTTTAAGCAGGCTTTCAGCGGTCGGAGCTCAGATTTTCCGCACAGATTTGCTTGGTACAATAATTATAAAATGTGATAAGATTGGAGTATGCAAGATAAACAAATAGAAAAATTAATAAAATTAGAAGAAAAAAGACAAAAAAGTGTTATAAATCTTATCGCTTCTGAGAACTATGTTTCAAACGATGTCCTAAAAGCAGTTGGCTCAAAACTTACCAATAAATACGCAGAAGGATATCCAGGACGAAGATATTATGGTGGCAATGAAATCATTGATAAAGTTGAAACTCTTTGCATGGAGCGTGCTTTGAAAGTTTTTAAATTAAAAAAAGAAGATTGGCATGTAAATGTGCAACTTCTCTCAGGTAGTCCTGCCAATTTTGCTTTGTATTCTGCACTTGTTCCTATCGGTGGCAAAATTATGGGAATGAAATTAACTTCAGGAGGGCACTTAACTCATGGCCATCCACTTTCGATGACCGGAAAACTTTGGAAGCCATTACAATTTGAACTTGATTCTGAAACTGAAGTTATAGATTATGAAGCTCTTAAAAAATTAGCTATCGCTGAAAAACCAGATATTATTGTTTGTGGTTTTACGGCTTATCCAAGAGTTGTTGATTTTAAAAAGTTTCGAGAAATTGCTGACGCTGTGGTTTATCCTGACGGACGGAAGGGAGCGATTCTTCATGCTGATATTTCACACTTTGCAGGATTGATTGCGGGGGGAGCATATCCATCTCCCTTTTTATATGCAGACTCAGTGATGACAACAACCCATAAATCTCTTCGGGGCCCACGACAAGCAATTTTGTATGTTAAAAAAGATGACCCTTCGACCCCACTCGGGGCAAGGCGTGATTTTGATAAAAAATTAGATAAGATGGTTATCCCAGGACTCTTTGGTGGACCACATGAAAACAATATTGCCGGTGTGGCCGTTGCTTTACAAGAAGCAATGAAGCCAGAATTTAAAAAGTATGCGCGTCAAATTATCAAGAACGCAAAAGTACTAGCCAAAGAATTACAAAAACTTGGCTGGCATATTATTTCAGGAGGTACTGATTCTCATTTAATCTTGATGGACACTTGGATGGAAGGAAAAGGAATATCTGGTAAAGAGGCAAGTATCAAATTAGAGAAGGCTGGAATTATTGTAAATATGAATACAATTCCAGGAGATACAAGAAGTGTCATGGATCCATCTGGAGTTCGTCTTGGTACTTGTGCTGAAACCACCAGAGGAAAAAAAGAAAAAGATATGATTAAAATTGCAGTTAAGATGGATAAAATTTTAAGAAGTAAATAATATGACAGATCTTAGTAAAGACATCCAAGCTTGTGTCGGGGTAATGATTTTTAAAGACGGGAAAGTTTTATTGGGTAAAAGATGTGGTAAGCATGCCCCTGGTGAATATTCTTTCCCTGGTGGAAGAATTGAATACATGGAGAGTTTTTTAGATGCTGTAAAGAGGGAGACGCTAGAAGAGGCAGGAGTTAAAATAAAAAATATTAAATTTTTAAATGTCGCAAATATAAATAGGTATTCATATCGTCATGACATATCTACTCATTTTACAGCAGATTGGGAAAGTGGTGAGCCTCAAGAGTTCCCCGAAGAGAGAATTAAAGAATGGAATTGGTATAGCTTAGATAATTTACCATCACCAATTTTTTATCCAACACAAATTGTTGTCGATTCTTATAAATCAGGAATAAATTTTTATGATAAAGAATAAAAAATATAAAGGAAAATTAATTGTTATAGATGGGACAGATGGAAGTGGTAAGGCGACACAAGTGGCTTATTTGACTGAGCATTTAAAAAAAGATGGACATAAAGTTAAGGTTGTGGATTTCCCAGAATACTATAAAAATTTCTTCGGTAAATTTATTGGGCATTGTCTTTCTGAACAATATTATAATTTTCTTGGTGTTCATCCAAAAATTGCTTCATCGTTATATGCTGCTGACAGATGGGAATCAAGTAAAGAGATGCGAGAGTGGCTGAAAAAAGGATATATCGTCATTGCAAACAGATATGTCTCAGCTAATCAGATTCACCAAGGGGGGAAAATTTCTAGTGCAAAAAAAAGAGCAGATTTTATTAAATGGCTAGACGAGATGGAGTATAGAGTTTATGGAATTCCAAGACCGGATATAACTTTGTATTTAAGTTTGCCCTTGAATATTGTTTTTGACCTTATAAAAGAACGAAATAGTAGTAAAATGAAAAGAGCCTATTTGAAAAATAAGAAAGACATATCTGAATCCGATCTTGATTATCAAAAAAATTCTATTAAAAGTGCAATTTGGTTAGTAAAAAATGTTTCTAATTTTATAAAAATTGAATGTTCAGAAAAAGGAAAAATATTAACACGAGAACAAGTGCATGATATGGTTTATAAAGAAGTTAAAAAAATATTTAAATGATAATTCCGATTGTAAATGAACAAGATGAAATAATAGGTTATAAAGATAGAAAGAATAGAAATATTGATGACATTGTTCGTGCAACTTGTCTTTGGGTTTCAGATAAAAATGATA
The DNA here is from genome assembly GCA_037139635.1 of bacterium. Lineage (GTDB taxonomy): Bacteria > Patescibacteriota > Minisyncoccia > Phycocordibacterales > UBA9973 > UBA9973. The sequence continues at coordinate 18,164 of JBAXFW010000001.1, forward strand.
ATATTCTTTTAGCACAAAGAGCTTTTAGTAAAGAGCATGATCCGGGGTTATGGGGACCATCAGCCGGAGGTACTGTTGAAGAAGGTGAAACATATGAATTAAATATTTTAAAAGAAGCTGAAGAGGAAATTGGTTTGATAGGTTTTGATTTTATTAAAGGACCAAAAATTCGTGTTCCTTGGGGATTTGTTTGTATTTTTAATATAGTTGTAAATAATGATTTTGATTTTATTAAACAAAATAATGAGGTAGAGCAAATAAAATGGTTTTCTAAAGAAGAACTATATTTTTTATTGAAAGAAAAACCAGAAATTTTTATTAAAAATTTTAAATTAATGTATGAAAGTAAATATTAAAAGAATTGAAAAAGATTTACCATTGCCAGAATACCAAACATCTGGAGCTGTGGCTTTTGATTTATATTCGCGTGTTGATGCAGTTATAAAACCAAAAACACTAGAAAGATTACCCACAAATGTTATTATTGAAATTCCGACAGGTTATATGTTGGAGATTAAAGATCGCTCAAGTACACTAAAGCGTAAAGGTTTGCTCGTCAGTACTGGTTTTATAGACAATGATTTTCATGGAGAATCTGATGAAATACTTTTACAAGTTTACAACATGACTGAAAATGATGTAAAAGTAGATAAAGGGGAAAGACTTGGACAAGGTGCCTTTATTAAGGTTGAAACGGCGGTGTGGGAAGAAGTTGAAATAATGAAAGAAAATGGTCGTGGAGGTTTTGGTACAACAGGTGAAAGTGTCATATAATAAGAATATACATGAAAGAGCAAATAGAAAAACAAATAAAAGAAGTGTTGAAAAATCTTGGAATAAATGAAGAGATTAATTTTTCTGTTGAACACCCAGAGAGTTTTGTGAATGGAGATTATTCGACAAATGTAGCGATGGTATGTGCTAAAAAGATTGGTAAAAATCCAAGAGAATTAGCAGAAAATATAAAACTAGAATTGGAAAAGAATATTCTAAAAGAAATTTCTAAAGTGGAAGTGGCTGGTGCTGGGTTTATAAATTTCTATTTATCACGAGAATTTTTTACTGAGAGTGTAAAACAAATTTTAGAAAAAAAAGAGAACTGGGGGAAGAATGAAATTCTTAATGGTAAAAAAGTAATGGTTGAATATACTCAACCAAATCCTTTTAAGCCTTTTCATATTGGACACCTTATGAGTAATGCGATAGGGGAATCGATATCTCGAGTCGTGGAATTTTCTGGAGCAAAGACTATTCGGGCAAACTATCAAGGAGATGTGGGCCCGCATGTAGCAAAAGCAATATATGGGCTAAAAAAATTTGGAATGCCAGATAGTAGTTTAATTGTTTCTGCCCAGGCGCAATACATAGGTGAATGTTATTCAAAGGGAAGCAATTTATATGATACAGATGAAAATGCTAAAAAAGAAATAGATGAAATAAATAAAAAAATCTATGACAAGAGTGATGAAGAAATAAATAAAATATATGACTGGGGAAGGAAAGTGACACTGGATGCATTTGAAGAGATATATAAATTACTTGGTACAAAATTTGATTATTATTTTTTTGAAAGCGAGATGGCAGTAATCGGAGAGAAAATAGTAAAAGAAAATGTTCCAAAGATTTTCGAAGAGTCTGATGGAGCTATCATTTTCCATGGAGAAAAATATGACCCTAAATTGCATACACGAGTTTTTGTAAACTCAAAAGGTTTGCCTACTTATGAAACAAAAGAGATTGGCCTTACTTTGACTAAGTTTGAAAAAGAAAATCCAGATATATCTATCGTCACGACAGCGATAGAGCAAGCAGAATATATGAAAGTAGTCCAGAAAGCTATTTCGCTTATGCATCCCGACTTAGAAAGTAGAATGAAACATATAACTCATGGAATGATGCGTTTAGCTACGGGGAAAATGTCATCCCGAAAAGGGAATGTAATCACGGGAGAATCACTTTTGCGAGATTCTATGGATGTTGTTTTGGAAAAAATCACAGAGCGTGATTTTTCTGATATAGAAAAAAGGGAAATTTCTGAAATTGTCGGTGTTGCAGCATTGAAGTATTCAATTTTAAAATCATCTCTTGGTAGTGATATTGTTTATGATTTTGAAAAATCAATTTCTTTTGAAGGAGATTCTGGCCCATATTTACAGTACACAGCAGTACGCGCAAATTCAATCTTGGAGAAGTCAAAAGTTTTTAATCAAAAAAATGGTAATGATATTCCTGTGGAAATCACAAATTTGGAAAAAATACTTTATCAATTTTCCGAAGTTATTGAACTTTCATATCAAAAATTGGAGCCACACCACATTGCTACTTATCTCACTTTACTTGCGAGTGCATTTAATACTTTTTATGCCAATACAAAAATACTAAGTGATGAAAATAAATATATGGTTTATCATTTAGAATTAGTGAACGCTTTTTACCAAACCATGAAGAATGGTCTTTATTTGCTAGGCATCGAAACACCAAAGAGAATGTAAATTTATATTAATTAATATGAAAAACAAAACACCAAATTTTGATAAAGCAATAGGTGAAATTTTAGAGCACTTAATTCCACACAAAAGAGTTTGCACGTGGAAGGACAAGAATCCTCACTGCGAAGGAGATTTTGATATTGAAGAAGGAGACATAAATTTTTTGAAAATATTTAAGGTGCCACCACCTAATTTTTGTCCTACGTGCAGAAGAATGAGAAGACTAACGAATATGAATTTTTCAAGGCTTTTCAAGCGTAAATGTGACGTACCAGGGCATGATGAAATGATGATATCAGTTCTCCCTGAAGAATGTCCTTTCCCAGTATATGATTATAAATATTTTATTGATGATAATTTTGATGCTTTTTCTTTTGGTATTAATTACAAAGATACAGATAATCCAATAAAAAGCCTACTTTCATTTCGAAAAAAGTTTCCAATGCCTTCATTTTTAAATCGTGATCCATCATCTATCAATAGTGAATATTCAAACGGAGGTAGAAATTTAAAAAATGGGTATTATGTTTTTGCTTGTTACGAAACAGAGAATGCTTGGTATTGTGCTCAGCTTCACAAGACTCGTAATATTATGGATTCTTTAGTCATCACTGACTCAGAGTTTGTATATAAATCTGTTTTTTCTAATCATCTTTATAAAGTATTCTTTGCATATTTTTCAATAAATTGTACTGATAGTATGTTTTTATTTGATTGTCGTAATTGCACTAATTGTTTTGGTTGTGTAAATCTACGTAATGCAAAATATTGTGTTTACAATAAACAATTTTCAAAAGAAGAATATGAGATTTTTATGTCAGAAGTTTATCCGTTAACAGCTACAAAAATCTCTTCTTTTGAAGAAAAATTTTGGCAATTAGTTAAAACTCTTCCGATGAATGGTACTAGGAATGTCGCATCAGTTGATGTTTTTGGTGTGAATATAAAAAATTCAAAAAACTTGCTTGATGTGATAGATGCAAATAATTCTGAAAATGTTCGTCATTCTGATGGAGTTGTTTTACATAAAGATTCTATGGACATTTTATTTTCAGGTGGTTCTTCGAGTGTGATATATATGTCTACTAACATAGGTTCTCATTCGACTCGAGTTAAATTTTCGACTTCATCGAAGTTTTGCGCAGATTGCGAGTTTGTTTTTAATTCGAAAAATTTAAATAATTGTTTTATGTGTTTTGGCTTACAAAATAAATCTTATTGTGTGTTTAATAAACAATATTCTCCCGAGGAGTATTTTAAAATTGTAGATAATATTAAGACAAAAATGCTTGGTAGGGGAGAATATGGTGACGGACTTGGTTTAGAATTTTCTGCTCAAGCATATAATTTTTCTATCGCTCACTTTGCTTATCCACTTAATACTAAAGAGATAAATATGCTTGGCGGATATGAGGCGAAAGAGCCTGAGACAAATGTTGGTAATATCGAAATTATAAAGTATGCTGATTTACCTCAAAATATTGACGAAACACCTTTAGATATTTTAGAGAAAGCAATTTTATGTGAAAAAAGTAATAGACCTTTTAGAATTACTGCTTCTGAGCTCCAGTTTTATAAAGCAATGAAATTACCTCTTCCAAACATACATCCATTGTTAAGAATTGAAAAGATTTTAAAGCTTGTTAAGACTGGGAAAAAATACAAAGCGACTTGTGTGAAGTGTGGGGAAAAAATAGAAACAGTTTTTGATCCAGAAGATAAATATATTTTTTATTGCGAAAAATGTTATCAGCAGGAAATATATTAGTTTATTTGCCTATTTTAGAATATAAATAAAATGCCTCGCTCAAAAAATTGAGCAAGGCATGGAAGTACGACCTTGGCAGATTGTGTTGAGTGAAGTCGATGAGACTCTCACTGAGAGCACCGTTTACCCCAAGGAAGTTGAACTACAGTCATAAAGAACAATTCATTTAGATGCTACACCTAATTGATTTTTCTTGCAAATTACGTATTTACTGTTATTATTTAGAAGTACGAAGAAGGAGACATCACTCCTGAGTACGGGGAAGAAATGTTTTGCGCGATTCCGCCTTCGTTAACACTACGGCGAGACAAAGTAGAACCCCATAAATGAGAAGCAAGCAAGGTGGTACCACGAGAGAAACTCGTCCTTGTATAGCAATTATTTTAATTGTTGTACGCGGACGAGTTTTTTATTTAATTATTATTAATTTAAATTATAAAATATGGAAAAATCAAGTAATGCACTAAGGGAAGAGGAGACTTTAAAATTCTGGAAAGAGAATAATATTTTTCAGAAATCTTTAGATAAAGAAGCACCACGAGGTAAATATGTTTTTTATGATGGTCCTCCTTTTGCTACGGGGACTCCTCACTATGGGCATATACTTGGTAGCACTGCAAAAGATGTCATCGGACGATATCAAACGATGCGAGGGTTTACGGTGCCGAGACGTTGGGGTTGGGATTGTCACGGATTGCCGATTGAAAATATTGTTGAAAAAGATTTAGGAATCTCTGGTAAAAAGGCAATTGAAGAATTGGGTATTGATAAATTTGTGGAACACGCTCGAAGTAAGGTATTGACCTATGTCGCTGTTTGGGAAAAGACTATTGATCGTATTGGGCGATGGGTTGATTTTAGTAATTCATATAAGACGATGGATAATACTTTCATTGAAAGTGTTTGGTGGGCGCTTGGTGAATTAAATAAAAAAGGATTGCTTTACGAAGGAGTAAGAGTACTCGCATATTGTCCTCGTTGCGAGACGCCAATAGCAAACTCTGAAATTGCTATGGATAATAGTTATAAAGATATAACCGATATTTCTGTTTATGTAAAATTTAAGATATTGTCCTCGCCTGATATGTACCTTCTTGCCTGGACTACGACTCCGTGGACATTGCCAGGGAATACTGCAATTGCAATAAATAAAGACATAATTTATGTAAAAGCAAAAGTAGGAAACGATATTCTTATTTTAGCAAAAGAAACTGTCGCCAATGTTTTGAAGGATAAAGAATTTAGTATTCTTGGAGAAATAAAAGGTTCTGAATTTATTGGTCTTTCATATGAGCCGGTATTTAATTATTACAAAAATATTGATATGCCAAATAAAGAAAATATTTGGAAAGTTTGGCATGCAGATTTTGTGACTCTTGATAAAGGTACAGGTATTGCTCATGAAGCACCCGCTTTCGGTGAAGAAGATATGGGACTTGCAAAAGAGCACAATATTCCATTTATAAGACACGTCGAACCAAATGGAACGTTTTCAAAAGAAGTTACAGATTTTGTTGGAATTAAAGTAAAACCAAAAGATGACTCTTCGGGTACCTCAGGGCAAGTCGGCCAATCGACTGATGTTTTGATAATTAAATATTTAGCAGGAACCGGAAGTTTATTTGCGAAAGAAAAAATAATTCACTCATATCCTCATTGTTATCGTTGTGAGACTCCACTTTTGTATTATGCACTACCATCTTGGTTTGTGAATATACAAAAAGTTAAAAGTGATATGTTGAAAAATGCAGAAACCATGAATTGGGTTCCTGCGCATTTAAAAGATGGGCGTTTTCGAAATACTATGGAGGCTGCTCCTGATTGGACTATTTCACGAAATCGCTATTGGGCAAGCCCACTTCCTTTTTGGAAATCAGAATCTGGAAAAATAATGTTTGTAAATTCTATTGATGACTTAAAAGCTAAAACTAAAAAATCAGGTAATAAGTATTTTGTCATGCGACACGGTGGGGCAGAAAGTAACATCAAAGGAATTATAAGTTCAAAGGTTGAAGACGTAGACCACTTAACTGAAGAGGGCAAACAACAAGTTTTAGCTTCCGCTTTAGAATTAAAAGATAAAAAAATTGATTTAATTATTTATTCAGATTTCATGCGAACGAAAGAAACTTCTCAAATTGTGAAAAAAGAATTAAATATCCAAGACGAGAATTATTTTTCAGATGAGCGTTTGTGGGAATTGGGAGCCGGAGTTTTTGATGGTAAGACTTGGAGAGAATATTTAGACATAAGAGAGAAAGAAGATAGATATTATTACAAACCTGAGGGAGGAGAGTCGCACCATGATGTTAAATTGAGAATTGCAGAATTTCTATATGATTTAGAAAATAAATATAAAGGCAAAAATATTCTCATTATTACCCATGAATTACCAGCACGGATGTTTTTGGTTGGCACAAAAGGTATTGATGATACTGAGACAATACTTGAACTAGAAAATAAAATAAAGAATTTCAACAATGCAGAAGTAGCAGAAGTACCATTTGTTCCTTTACCTCACAACCGTGACCATAACCTTGATTTACATAGACCATATATTGATGATATAACTCTTGTCGATGAGCTAGGAGAGGAGTATAAAAGAGTTCCTGAAGTTATTGATTGTTGGTTTGAGTCAGGTTCTATGCCTTTTGCGCAAGATCATTTTCCATTTGAAAATCCAAATTGGCAGAAAGAAAATTTTCCTGCAGGATTTGTTGCAGAATATATTGCTCAGACACGTACTTGGTTTTATTACACCCATGTTATTTCTTCGACCTTATTTAATGAGGCGCCATTCAAAAATGTCGTCACGACTGGAACGATACTTGCTGAGGACGGACAGAAAATGTCAAAGTCTAAAAATAATTTTCCAGATCCATGGATTTTATTTGATAAATACGGAGTAGATGCACTTAGATTTTATTTGATGTCGTGTCCAGTAATGAAAGGGGAAGATATTAATTTCTTAGAAAAAGCAGTACAAGATATTGCCAACAAAATAGTTGGAAGATTGAGTAATGTTTTAGCTTTTTATGAGCTTTACCGAGAAAGAGAATTAGAAACAGAAGAATGTAAAAATCCCAGTAATGTTTTGGATCAATGGATCCTTTCTCGCCTAAATGAATTGGTAGTAGAAGTTACTAGTGGCATGGAAGCTTATGATATGGCTCAAGCTACTCGACCATTTGAATTATTTATCGAGGATCTTTCTACTTGGTATTTGCGTCGTTCAAGAGATGCTATTAAAGAAGGAAATAAAGAAACTAAAAAAGTTTTATGGCATGTGCTGAAAACCATAGCTGTGTTGTTGGCGCCTCTCACTCCTTTTGTCTCAGAAAGTATTTGGCAAAAATTAAAAAAAGAAAACGAAGCAGAAAGTGTCCATTTGGTGAATTGGCCGGAAGCAGGAGAAATAGATGAAGTTGTAATAGAAAATATGGTAGAAGTGAGAAGAATTGTTTCTCTGGGATTAGAAGCTAGACAGAAAGCTAGTATCAAGGTTCGTCAGCCTCTTGGACAATTGCGAATAAAAAATTACGAATTAGGAATTGAGTACGGAGAATTAATAAAAGATGAATTGAATGTAAAAGAGGTAATTGAAGATAGAAATATTGAAGAAGTAGTTTTACTTAATACAAATATTACTGAAGATCTAAAAAAGGAAGGGGACTATCGTGAGCTCGTAAGAGCAATTCAAGATATTCGTAAAAAAGAGGGACTCACTCCAAGTGATGTCATAACGCTATCACTTGAGACAAACGAAGAAGGGAAAAAACTTGTACAAAAATTCGAAAATGAAATAAAGAAAACCGTCTTGGCTTCTATGATAAAATTTGAAGTTATTTCAGAGGAAGAAATAAAAATCAATGATTTGGTATTTAAAATATCAGTTCAAAAATAAAGCTATTTTGTGATAAAATAGATGTATGAAAAAAGTATTTATCGTACATGGTTTCGGGGGAATACCCAATGGAGGATGGTTACCATGGTTAATGCAGGAATTAGCAAAAAAGGGAATATATGCTTGTGTTTTGCCGATGCCAGATTCTAAAAAACCAGTTGTGCTAAGGTGGTTAGAAGAAATTTCTCATGCTGTAGATAATTCTCCCGAGGATGAAATATTTTTACTAGGGCACTCCTTGGGAGCAACAGCAGTAATGAAATACTTAGAAAGTATTTCAGAAAATGAAAATATTTCAGGTGTTGTTTTAGTTTCTGGTTTAATTAGTCCACTAGACCCAGAAAATATAAATAGTAATTATAGGGCAATTGATTCTTTTGTTGTTCCTCAAATTGATTTGGCAAAAGTGAAAGGTAAAGTAAGTAAAATTGTCGTTTTACATAGCACGGATGATCCAGCTGTGCCATTTTCACATGCAGAGAAAATTTCTAGTGCGCTAGATTGCAAGCTCGAAAAACTAGAAAAAGGAGGGCATTTTTACATTTTATCAGAACCAATTTGTTACGAATTCCCAAAGGTGCTTGAAGTTCTAGGTTGGATCTTAGAATAAGGTACTTCTCTTTAAATAGTTTTTTTGTGGTAAAATATAAAAATGAAGTTAAAAAAGCTTGAACAATCAGGGTTTATTTTTGAAACAGACAAAGGATTTCGTTTGGCTATTGATGTCGGTAATAAAACCCCCATTTCTATTTTGGAAAACATACATGTTGATGCGATGATAGTATCCCATATACACGGCGATCATTTTTCATTGGAGCAAATTGAAAAATTGGCGCCAAAGAAGTTATACGTAAGTGATGAATGCATAAAAACTATCAACAAGGATATTTCTCCAATTGAGCTTGTAAAAATAAAAGCTGATAGTCAAATTAAAATTGAAGATATTGATGTTTCAATTTTTGAAACGGACCATGGGCCAAATACTTCGTTCCTATTAAAAGAAAATCTTGGTTTTTTGTTTACGATAGATGGTGAAAAAATATATCACCCAGGAGACATATTTTATGAATCTGGAATAGATGTAACAAATCTAGAAGTTGATTATGTATTATTGCCAGTCGGAACATATTACACTTTTGGGCCCAAAGAAGCATTTGATTTTGTGAAAAAATTTAAAAAAATTAAGAAAATAATTTCTATGCATTACGACAAAACACCAGAAACAAAAGAAGAATTTATAAAATTAGCGCAAGGTCATTTTGCAGTAGAATAATATATAAATATGGATCAATTTTTAATTGAAGCAAGAAAATTAGCTTATGGGGAGGTTGAGAAAACAGGAATGCCTATTAAATTGCACGTTGATTTAGCGACTGAAACAGCACAGAGACTTGCTAAAGAATTAGGAGCTAATATTAAAATTGTTGAAGCAGGAACATTGCTCATGGATTGTTTAATAGGACAAGCCATGAAAGAAAATCGATCTAATGAGCATGTAAATATGTCTCTTGCAAAAGCGAATGAATTACTAGACGCGTCGTCTCTTTCTCTAGATGAAAAAGAAAATATACGACATTGTATCTTGGAACATCATGGCGTAAAGAGTTTTTACTCAATTGAGTCTGAGGTTTGTTGTAATGCTGATTGTTATAGATTTATTTCTATTAAAGGTTTTTCATATGCAATGAGGTATTTAAGAGGGATGCCATTTGAAAATTTAGTTAATTTGTTAAGTGCTAAAGCAGAAGAAAAATGGAATGCATTAAGTTTGGATGTTTCAAAAAATGAATTAAGTAATCAATATAAATTAATAATGTCACTACTGGCAACTCTATCAAGTAAGAGTTAGTTTTTTTAAAAAATGGAAAAAATACAAAACAATACTGAGAATAAAGATAATTCGAAAAAGTTTGAAAATGTACAAGAGGAGCTTTTAGATTACCAGTTTCAATATATTGAAAAACTAGAGAAGGGACAAATTGTAATTCCTGAAGAAGAAAAAGATGGGGATGAAGGGTACCAAAAATTTAAGAAAAATTTTAAAGATAATTTAGATAATACTTTTTCTAAATATTTACTTGAATATACTCTTTTTTACCATAAACTAGCAGAAAATTATGAAAAAAGAATTGATAAAAAAAATCTTAAGCCACATGGCTTTGATGAGTTCGCACAAAATATCTTTAATGAAATAGGTAGCATTTATTATTCCGGTGACAAAGATTGGAAAGAAAAAATTTTAATCCTTATTAGGAATAAATTAGAAGAAATAGGCCCAGAAATAAAAGGACAAAACGATAATGAAGAAAAAGAAAATCTTGGCTTACTTCATGCAAACATAACAAATGAAAAGAAACTTGGCTCTTTTGGTGTTGGACCCAATGATCTATGTATGAATATTCATCTTGCAGATCTTTATAAACAAAAAGAGGAAAATAATGAAATAAAAAATATACATTCATTAGATAGCTTGGCTCAAGTAGCCAATAGTATAGTTGATAAATATCCATATATTAAGGCTGTAATTGGAAAATCATGGCTTATTGATTCGGCGTATGGAAGGAGGTATGGTTTTATAAAATACGATGAAAATAAAAATTTAAGGAATGGTGGTTTTTGGGGTCAGTTTATTGACCAGAATGGTAAAATAAAAAAAGAAGAAATAGATAAGTTTTTAGAAACAGGGAAAGCTGAGCATATTGTTGCCATGGGTTTTATTAAAGTTGAAGATTTTCTTGAAAAATATTTACCTAAAGATAGAAAAGGTGACGTAGAGTTGGCTGATTTAACAAAAGAATCTTTGGATTTTGGAAAAGATATAGATAGGATTTCAAAAGAAATAAATGAAAAGTGGGAAAGTCTTTCAGCTGATGAAATAATTTCATTATTAAAAAGTAATGACCTTTCTAGGCCATATTTTGAATCAGAAGATGGGAAAAAATTTATAGAAATGGTAAGAGCAATGAAAAAGGCTGGGGTAAGAGATAGAAGAGATTTTGTATATGAAAATAAGAATGATATAAATGGTAAAATGGGAAAGTTTATTACAGATAATAGGAGTAAGTATGAAAAAAGAAAAGTTTTAATTAATTAAATGCACCACATATATCACACAGAAGGAATAAT
>JBAXFW010000002.1:0-21046 GCA_037139635.1 bacterium
TCTTGAATAGTAAAATAAGCAAGAGCTATAAGTGGGTTGTGGTTTAGTAAGTACAAGGGTAACCCTTGTACTTAGGTTTTTGTGTTTAATGAATAGAAGTCGTAAAAATTTACGATTTCTTTTTTGTTTTCTTTGCGTCTAATTTTATTTTTTTATTTTTTAAGCTTTCGATAAATTCAATAATGGCTTCTTTTAATTCAATATTTTGAGGATAGTGAGCGACAAAAGAAATACGTACGACTACTTCTCCTTTTTCGTTGTAATCAAAATTTACTTTATATTTTGTGCCAGTGTAGCCTTTATAATTTCCTACTTTTCCTAAATGTCGTTGTGGTAATTTTTCATCTAGGAAGAGGCGAAGCTTTTCAAGCCAAACAGAAAATGAATCAGTAAAATCATCATTAATATAAATACTCTTAAGGACGACTCGGCGATAGTCGTCAGTTTTTAAATCTTGTAACTCAACTTTTTGTCCGATAAAAGAAAAATTTGGAATTCTGTGTAGTTTGCCGTTATACTCACCATCTTCGTCTTTACCTGAAAGAGCTACATATAGTGGGTTGATGCGGAAAATCTCTTAATGTCGATCCACTGGTATTGCTTATAGTAAGCCATAGACACTTTTTCAATTTCACCAAATTCTTCAATTTTCCTTTTTTCTCTTTTGAATTTCGTTTTAATTTTGCTCTTTAGGATGCTGGCAGATAATTGAATTAAGATAAGTAATATTATTACGGCATAAACGATAAGCTGGTTTGTTTCTAAGTTTTTTATAAATTCCATCATATATTGGAGTATAGCAGAAAATTTATTTTTGTTATAAATTTAACTTTTATGTTGCGGATGTGTTAATATTTACATATGAAAATTGGAATTTTTGACTCAGGAGTAGGGGGGCTAATAATTGCGAAAGCTATTAGGAAAGAAATGCCCGAGTATGATTATGTTTATTTGGGAGACACAAAAAGAGTGCCTTATGGAAATCGTTCTCATGAAACTGTTTATGAATTCACCAAAGAGGGTGTAGATTATTTATTTAAAAAAGAAAATTGTGCAATTGTAATTTTGGCTTGTAATACCGCTTCAGCAAGAGCTCTTCGCAAAATTCAGCAAGAATATTTGCCGGCATATAATGACTCACGTACCATCCTCGGAGAAACGAAAAGAAATGTTATTGGTGTCCTTATCCCTACGGCTGAAGAATGTGCAAAATATAATAAAATTGGGATCATCGGCACGAGTGGTACTGTGGCTTCAAATACATTTCCAAATGAAATAAATAAAATAAATTCTAAGACAAAAGTTTTTCAAAATGCTGCTCCAATGCTTGTACTTATGGCCGAAGAAGGGGAGAAGGCACTCGTAAAACCATTTTTAATAAAATATTTAAAACCGTTATTAGTAAAGAAACCAGATGCTATAGCGCTAGGCTGTACGCATTACCCATTTTTCAAAACAGAGATTAGGAAAATCATTGGGCCTAAGGTGAAGTTACTTTCACAAGATGAAATTATTCCTAAAAAATTAAAAGAATATTTTGAAAAACATCCTGAGATTACAAAGAAATTGTCAAAGGGCGGTAAGGCTAGGATTTTGGTAACGGACATAACAAAAAACGTAGAAAAACTCACTCGTTTTTGGTTCGGCAAAAACACAAAAACAGAAGCTGTAAAAATTTAGAAAATAAAAAAAGCTCGCGAAACAAGTTCGCGAGCTCTGGTCTTTTGTGCATGCTATTCTTCCGCAGGCTCCGGACATATTTCGGAGAATTCCGCTGGGATGAAATTATGCAACAAGCAATATATTCCAGGGCATTTAACCAGGTTGTTACACAATCCACCGGTTGGCACGGGCATCTGGCAGTAGCACTTACTCCCGGTTTTTTCGTTAACGGCGACTGGTAGGGATAATAATCCCGGCAAGTATTCGATCGACGTGGAACCACCTTGCTTTTCTTCACTTTTTGTTATGGGAATAAAATAGTGTTGCAGGCAACGGTTAAAAACACAGTCTACGGCTTTTTTGTTACAGTATGTTCCGTTCGGATAGCGGAAAGTACAATAGCAAGGATCTTCGCCGGGTCCTGACGTTTGTTGTGCATTTGCAAAATTTGTTGCTAATGCAACAATTGCTAGTAATAAAAAAAGTTTTTTCATGCTTAAAAAAATTTTAAAGTTAGAATTAAATGAATTAATTTATTTATGCATTTATGCCTTTTGCCCCCTTTCTTTTTTAATAAGTGAATACTATGAAAATAGGTTCAATGAACAAATATTCTATGACTTTAACAGAATAATTAAAAAAGTCAATAGATGGTCAATTTGATTGAGAAATGTTAATTTTTGTTTTATTTAACTTCAATTACGATAGGACAGTGGTCAGAACCAAGGTAGTCTGATAATATTTCAGTATTTTTTATTTTGATATTTTTATCAGTAAAGAAATAATCAAGTCGCCAGCCGGTATTTCTTTCTCTTGAACGAGTTTTTTGGTCCCAATAAGTATATGCTCCAGTTTTATTTGGATAGAATATTCTATAAGTGTCGATGAAATCACTTTTTATTACCTTGTCGATCCAGGCACGTTCAATAGGGAGGAAGCCGGTATTTTCTTCATTGGCTTTGGGGCGGGCGAGGTCTATCGCATTATGGGCTGTGTTTACATCACCACAGAAGATAACATTTTCACCTTTTTTTCTTAATTTAATAATGAATTTTAGAAAAGCATCATAAAATTCTAGTTTGTATTTTAAACGATGAGGTCCTGCACCTCCGTTTGGGAAATATCCTGTAATTATAGTGTATTTTTTAAGTTTTACTCCAACTATTCTTCCTTCGGTATCTAATTTTTTTACTCCAATACCGTAAAAAATTTCTTTTGGTAATTCTTTTGTATAAATTGCGACACCGCTGTATCCCTTTCTTTCCATTGAATGAGAAAAAAAAGAATGATATCCTGGTATGTTTCTGACATTTTCTGGTAATTGGTCTGCCTCACACTTTGTTTCTTGAAAGCAGACAATGTCGGGGTTGTATTTATTAAAAAGGGGCATTAAATTGCCTTGTTTCGCTGTCGCTCGTAAGCCATTTGTATTCCATGAAATTATTTTCACTTTTTAATATTAACATAATTTTATGAAGCATTGGCATTATTTAGAATGGAATTTTTTGTGGACTTCGCGTAGTTGCTTGTCGGTGACGTGAGTATATATTTGCGTGGTGGCAATATTTGAGTGGCCGAGCATTATTTGGACACTACGAATATCAGCACCATTCGAAAGTAAGTCTGTGGCAAAACAATGACGCATGACATGCGGAGTAACTTTTTTTGAAATTCCAGCCTTGATAGCGTAGTGTTTTACGATTCGCTCGATAGATCTGCGAGCGAGCGCTTCTTTGCCATCTCCTTTTTCGTCTCCAATTTTTACAAAAAGGGCTTCATCCATATCGGGTCTCATTTTAAGATATCGATTGATCGCTTCTATTGCTTTGTCTGAAATAAAAACCACTCGTACCTTTGAACCTTTCCCTCGAATTGAAAATTCTCCCGATTTAAAATTTACATCACGGGTGAGGGAACAAAGCTCTGAAACTCGAAGGCCAGTTGAAAATAAAAGCAATAAGATTGCTTTATCGCGTAGTGATTTTAGATCCGTGCCATCAGGAGCTTCCAATAGTCTTGTTAATTCTTCTGTCGAGATAAGATCAAGGGAACGTTCGGGGACTTTAGCAAGCTCAATACGCTCGGCGGGCAAACTGTCTATTTTATGTTTAGCTAAATATTTTAAAAAACCACGTAATCCTATTAAATAATAATTTTGGGTTTTCTTTTTTAAGGTTTCACCAGTAGCCCGATTATTTCCGGAAGATTGTCGATTTAAATATAATCTAAATTCACGAACATTTTCATCTGTAATGGCTTTTGGGTTTTTTACTTTTGTAAATTCAAAAAAGCGAGTGAGATATCTTTCGTAATTTTCAACTGTTTTCAAACTAGAGCCTCTTTCGATTTCTAAATATTCCAAAAACTCTCTTTTTAGTCTTTCGATTTCAGTTGCCATATATTCATTCTAACACTATTCCCGCGTCGCACAATATTTTATGATAAAAAGTAAATTTGCAATTTAAATTTTTTATGTCATAATGCAAGTATATTTCGTTCGTTGATAATTTTTATGTTTTGGATTTTATTTAAGAAAATTATTTCGTTTTTCAATTTTTGGAAAATGGAGTAATTTTCTTAAATACTAACAAAAAAAATTTTTATATGAAAAACGTTGAAAAGTTCTTTGGACCATCAGTGGTAGAGCTTGAGATTCAAATTCCTGCTGAAGGGAAAAACAATTTTATTTATTGTTCCCTGAGGAACAATAAAAGAAAAAAAGCTCCTGATTACGAAATTGATGATGATAATTTTAATATCAAAAATTTTGGCGAAGCGACCAACAAGCTCGTGCCGGGTGAAAAATATTTAGTAAGTTTTTTCCCAAAGATTGATAAAACCGTTTCCCCAAAAAACTGTTTGATTTTTCTCAGCATAAAAAATTCTCTCTTACCGGGCGCAGAAGGCTTACTTCGTGTCCTACAATTAGGAAAAGAAAAAATGCCGAAAGGGATGTATCTTAATTTCCTTGTAAAAAAGGAAAACATGTGGAAGGATTCTCAGTCACTGAGGAGGTTCCCGCGTTTGTACATTCATCTCGACGGGGAAGCAAAAATTTCTCTTGGGTATTACGACTGCGAATTAACGCAGCTGAATCTTTTGGTTTCTATCGTTAAAATTTAAATTTATTAAAAGCTCTCTTAATGGGAGTTTTTTTATTGCAAATAGTGTCATTTGGGGTAGACTTGCAATTTTTTGATGTTTATGCTAGTATATTAATTATGTTAGCACCAAAGAAAAAGCAAACAGTTATCAAAAAAAATAGAATTCATGATACAGATACGGGAAGTACCGAAGTTCAAGTAGCGATTTTGTCTACAAAAATTACGGAACTTACTGCGCATTTAAAGAAGCATAAGAAGGATAATCATTCTCGTCGTGGACTTATCAAGATGGTAGCCGATAGACGAACTCATCTAAAGTATTTGGAAAGAAAAGACAAGACCAGATACAATGCTTTGATGAAGAAAATGGACTTAAACTAAACTACAAAATCCTCCGCAAGGGGGATTTTTGTTTTGTTGTTTCAGAAAAATAAAATGAACAAAGATGTTCTCGAGGGAGCCCTTGGTGGGAGTGTCGACGACGGACAGAGAAAATTTTTAGCAAAAAATTTTCGTGGTGAGTCCGAGAATAGCTTTGTTCATTTTATGATATAATTTGAACGGTCGAAATTATAAAACTAATTTTAAATAATATGACAGTAATAAAACATAAAGAACAAAGAGTTGGAGTTTTTATTGATACACAAAATCTATATCACTCTGCTCGCAATTTATATAAAGCACGTGTGAATTTCGGAGCTGTTTTGAAAGAAGCAGTAGCAGGTAGAAAACTTGTGCATGCAGTCGCATATGTTATCACGACAGAAGCGGGAGATGAAAAACATTTTTTTGAAGCATTAGAAAAATTGGGTATTGAAACAAAAACAAAAGATTTACAAATTTTTCATACAGGAACAAAAAAGGGAGATTGGGATGTTGGGCTCGCAGTAGATGCGATCAAGACTGCTCCAAGACTCGACACCATTGTGATAATTTCTGGAGATGGAGATTTTGTGCCACTTGTACAATACTTGCAAACAATGACTCAAGTAGAAGTAATTTCTTTTGGGAAATCTACATCACAAAAACTTCGTGAAGCTGCAGATGATTTCGTAGATTTATCCGAGAATCCAAAAAAATATTTGATTGGAAACTTCGCAAGGTAAATATAAATAAACGTTAATCATAAAACGAAACCCGAGAAGAAATTCTTGGGTTTTACTTTTGGGGGAAATATGTTAATATAACAACGGTATTCCTTAGTTAAAAAGGATATTTATTAGTTAATCGGTTCGTGTTCAAACAGATAGTAGTGTTCATCTTTGTCTTACGTTAATCAGAAGACAATCCCTTCGACAAGCTCAGGGCAAGGAACAATATTACAGTTTGAATATGAACCAAACCTTCCATGGAATATGGAAGAAAAAATTATGCACAAGAAAGAATATAGTGTAGAGATTGGCGGAAAAACTTTGACCGCTATTTTCTCAGATTTAGCAGAACAAGCACAAGGAAGTGTGATGCTAAAATATGGCGAGACGATTGTACTTGCGACTGCTTGTATGTCTCGTGACAAACAACAAGGTTTAGGTTTTTTTAATTTAACAGTCGACTATGCAGAAAAATTTTATGCAGCCGGAAAAATTTTAGGCTCAAGATTTATGAGGAGAGAAGGAAGACCTAGTGAAGACGCAGTGCTTGCAAGTAGAGTAATCGACCGAACTCTTCGACCACTTTTTGATCAGTCAATGAGGCATGCAGTGCAGATAATTGTTACAGTAATTTCAGTTGATGAAAATGATCCAACTATTTTAGCAGTTAATGCTGCATCCCTTGCATTACTTGTTTCAAATATTCCATGGGCAGGCCCAATCGGTTGCGTTAGAATTGGGAAATATGATACAGATATTTTGACCGTTAATCCTGCTCAAAATTTGAGAGTAACTGATGATCAATATAAATTTGATCTAACTGTTTGTGGAAAAGATGGAAGTATAAATATGATCGAAGCTTCTGCTCACCAAACAAAAGAAAATGAAATTGAAGAAGCATTAAAACTTGCAAGTCTGGAAATTACCAAGCTTGAAAATTTCCAAAAAAATATTGCCAAAGAAATCGGTAAAGAAAAAAGAGTAATTGAAAAAGAAACTATTAAAGGTGAGTCAGTAAAATTATTCAATGAGAAAATAAGACCGGAAATGGAAGGAGCTATTTTCTCTGAAGTTGGAAAGAAGAAAATTGATGAACTTCATAATGTTTGGAATAAAATGGTTCGAGAAATGTATCCAGAAGGAAAAGATTTTAATTTAGAAGATGATCTTTTTGATGATACTGAAAATGATATGCTTCACGAAAAAGCAATCAATGAAAATAAAAGAGCCGACGGCAGAGCGATGGATCAAGTGCGAGAACTCTACGCCCAAGCCGGAGGAATTTCTTCAATACTGCATGGTTCTGGAATTTTTTATCGCGGAGGTACACATGTATTTTCTGCTCTAACCTTAGGAGGACCTGAAGATAGAAATTTAGTTGATGGCATGGAAGGAAGAGAAGAAAAAAGATTTATGCATCACTACAATTTTCCTCCGTACTCAGCTGGAGAAGTTGGAAGATCAGGATTTACAAATCGTCGCGAAGTCGGACATGGTGCACTTGCTGAAAAAGCATTAGCAATGATTTTGCCTGATGTCGAAAATTTTCCTTACACAATTAGAATTGTTTCTGAATCAATGGCTTCAAATGGTTCCACTTCTCAAGCTTCAATTTGTGCTTCAACTTTAGCATTGATGGATGCAGGTGTTCCGATCAAAGCACCAGTCGCAGGAATTGCGATGGGTTTAATGTATGAGAGTGATGACAAATATAAAGTGCTGACGGATATTCAAGGACCAGAAGATCATCATGGTGATATGGATTTCAAGGTTGCAGGAAGTCGTGATGGAATTACTGCTATTCAACTTGATGTGAAAGTCGAAGGGGTGCCAATTAAAATTTTAGCTGAAGCGATGAATCAATCTAAAAAAGCAAGACTTACAATTTTAGATGCAATTGAAAAAGAAATTTCTGCACCAAGAAAAGATATTTCTCCAAATGCACCGAAAATATTGATTATCAAAATCAAACCAGACCAAATCGGAATGGTGATTGGTTCAGGAGGAAAAACTATAAAAGATATTAAAGCGCAATCAGGAGCAGAAATAACCGTCGAAGACGATGGAACTGTTTACTTCACTGGAAAAGGTGAGTCAGCTGAAATTGCAAAAAAAATAGTTGAAGAAATGACTCATGAATTTGTACCTGGAGAAATGTTAAAAGGTGAAGTCGTCAGACTTGCAGACTTTGGAGCATTTGTACGATTGAACCCATTTCTCGATGGCTTGGTGCACGTTTCAGAAATTGCACCTTTCCGCGTGGAACAAGTTCGAGATTTTTTGAAAGAAGGAATGATTGTGCCAGTACGGGTCCTCAAAGTAGATGTGGAAAATGGTAAGATCTCACTTTCGATCAAAGCGGCAGATAAAGATTTTTTCAAGCCGAAAGGAAATTAAAGATAAAAAAACCCTGAATGAAATTTCGTTCAGGGTTTTTTTTAATGTATTTCTCTTATTTTATTGCTATAATTAAAAATATGGCAGAAGAAAATAAAACTAAAAATGTAGTAGTAGAGACTTATGCGAATGATATGGCAGGAGCAATTAGCGGAAATGAGAACGGAACAATTAAAAAAATTATTGAAGAGGAAGAAAAAAATGATGCTTTAGAAAAAAAGACTTCCCCTGAATCCCGAAACAATAAAATTTTTCTTATTATTGGGATTACTCTTGTTGCATTATCTCTTGGGGCTATTTTTTTAGTATATGTGTTTAGAGAAAAGATTTCTACCGTTGAAGTGGCTCCACAATATCAACCAATTATTTTTACTGATAAGTCGGAAATTAAGGACATTTCTGGTTTAAAAAAAGATGAAGTATTTAATACAATATTAAATGAAGTAAGTAATGCTGAGTTCAAGAGTGGTGGAATTGAAGGGGTTCTACTTTCTGTCGACCAAAGTGTTGTCGGTTTTAGAAAATTTTTGACAATATTAGAGGCAAGCCTAGAACAGACCCAAATTGATTTTATTGGAGATAATTTTATGATAGGTGCATATGATAGAGGTGACAATAGTGTTCCACCAACGAGGGATATTTTTATTTTACTTAAAATGCGTTCAATTGCAGACGTATTTCCTCCAATGCGGACTTGGGAAAGTAAAATGTTTTATGATTTACATGGATTATTTGGAGTAAATATCGATTCTAGTACTAGTTATTTACTTGAAAAGAATTTTGAAGATGGAATTGTACAAAATAAAAATGCTCGTATTTTATATGACAAAGATGGCAAGATCGTATTGATGTATATTTTTGCTGAAGAAGATTCATTGGTTATTGCGAATTCTATCCAGGCTGCCAAAGAAGTGATGTTACGCTTGGCTTCTAGTCAAATAAAAAAATAAAACTATTGCCTTTTAAAATGAAAGTGCTATTATCTTCGTATGTCATTAGATAAAAAGAAAATTAAAGAAAAATTAGAAAAAGAAAGAGATGCCTTGGTTGCTCAGATGAAAGATATGGGTAAACTTAACCCTGAAACTGGCGAGTGGGAAACAGTACCAGAAGAAATGAATTATGTCGAAACCGATCAAAATGATATGGCCGACAGATTTGAAGATTTTGAATCGAAAAGTTCGATGATGAAAGTTTTAGAGTCGAAACTTGGGAAGATTCTTATTTCTCTCAAGGGTATCAACAAAGATTCATTTGGTAAGTGTGAGGTTTGTAAAAAAGATATTGAGCTTGCTCGGATGGAAGCCAATCCTTCGGCAAAGACGTGTAAAAAACACATGAATTAGTAAATTTATTTTTATTTATAAAAGCCATGTCATTTGCAAGAGTATATTCTGCACAGACACATCTTTTAAAAGGTAAAATCGTTACCGTGGAGATTGATATTACTAAAAATACACTCCATGCTTTTACTTTAGTAGGACTTCCCGACAAGGCTGTCGATGAGTCAAAAGATAGAATGAGTTCGGCTCTTAAAAATTCAGGCTTTCAATCTCCTAAAAACCAAAATCAAAAAATAGTGATATCATTATCACCTGCGGACCTTAAAAAAGAGGGTCCGTATTTCGATTTAGCTATTGCACTCTCATATTTACTTTCAGCTGGAGAAATAGATTTTGACCCAGAAAAGAAAATATTTTTAGGAGAGCTATCCCTCAATGGAGAGTTGCAACCAATAAAAGGGGCCTTACCACTAGCAGAGCTTGCAATGAAGCTCGGTTATAAAGAAATATTTGTACCAATTGCCAATGCTGAAGAAGCAGCTCTCGTAAAAGGAATTTCTGTTTATGGAGCGAGTACATTAAAAGAGGTGGTAGATCATATTTATAAAATAAAATATGATAAAAATGGAAAACCTCTCGAGTCTGAAAGGTCTAAAATATTACCGCAAAAAACTACTGAAATTATTCGAAAAGATAAAAACTATGATGTAGATTTTTCAGATATTCGAGGACAAGAAAGTGCTAAGCGTGGTCTCGAAATAGCTGCGGCTGGTGGGCACAATATTGCACTTTCCGGTCCTCCTGGTACGGGTAAGACAATGCTTGCGCGAGTATTTTCACACATTCTTCCTGAGCTCGACAATGATGATATTTTAGAAATTACTGGTATACATTCAATCGTTGGATTGCTTGAAGATACGCTCGTGACTGAAGCTCCGTTTCGAGCACCACACCATACGGCAAGTTATGTTTCGATGATTGGAGGAGGAGCAAACCCAAAACCAGGTGAAGTCACTCTCGCACACAAAGGAGTTTTATTTTTAGATGAGTTCCCTGAATTTGAAAAAAGAGTTTTGGAGGCCTTACGTCAGCCACTTGAAGATAATATTGTTTCTATTTCTCGGGCTCGAGGTTCGGCAATTTTCCCTTCAAATTTTATTTTAATTGCTGCTATGAATCCTTGTCCCTGTGGTAATAAAGGAAATAAAGATAAAGCTTGTATTTGCAAACCCTCGGATCTTGAAAGATACAATCGTAAAATTTCAGGACCAATTATTGATCGTATTGATTTGTGGGTGACCGTTGGGAATGTTGATTATAAAAAATTGAGCGATGAGGCACCAACGGGAGAGAAAACTTTTGCAATAAAAAATAGAGTGAAGACAGCGAGACTGATACAGGATAAAAGATTTAAAAATAATACTAAAGATAGTAAAAGAAAAATAAAAACGAATAGTGATATGAATGTAAAAGAATTAGGAATCTTTGCGCCGCTCTCGCCTGAAGTAAAACAATTGTTAAATAATAGTGCTGAACGATTAGCTTTATCTGCCCGCGCATATCACAGAGTAATAAAAATCGCGCGCACGATTGCTGATCTTGATAATTCTCTAGATATAAAACAAAATCATATTTTAGAAGCATTACAATATCGACCGAAGGTTAATATATAAAAATTAAATAAAAAAGCCCCGCCAAGTAATTGACGGGGATTTGTATTATGATTACTTCGTTATTTTATCACCTCATCCGGTGAAGAAAATGGTGAAGTCGGAAACGCTAACAGGGCCGGAACCATGGGGTTCTCCTTGTTAACAAAAAGATACTTCTTAGATATGCGGCTCACCACTGAGGCTATGATTTCCTCGTCGGCGATAGCAGAACCAATAATTTTTTTAAGTTGCTTTGTGGTCAGAACAATAGAAACCTCAGAAGTTTTTTCTGCTGCTTTTTCCATTCCTTCTTTTCCTTCTTCTATTTTTACAGGAGGGTTAATGATTCCCGGTATTGAAACAACAATATTTGTTTTAGTTTCTCCAGGAAGGAAAGCAGAAGATTCGGGGAACGTGGTGAGTATTATTTCTCTTGCTCTTCTTATTATTTCCTGTTTTTCAGAGAGGGTGCCATAGTTAGCGGAAACCTTGGATTCTCTTTCTCCTCGAACATTGAGTTGAAGACAAGCAATTTTATTTTCTCCCTTTTTAAAGTCCTGCAATAAGGGCAATCCATTTTCCCGGAATATATTTCTCAGGATCGTTAATAAATAACCATTTTTTTTCATTTTTGAATTAGTTAGATTTATTGAAGCGTTAAAACCGTTTTTTTGTTTGTTCATTTTAATATCGAAGCCATATTTTTCGACTTCGGTTATTATTTGAAATGATTCAATTTCGGAGCAGGGTATTTCAAGAACATTTTCTAGCGTGGTAGTTTTTGCATTTTTCCCGCATAGTTCTTTGATAACCCAGATACACATATCGATTTCAAGATCTCTTTCTTTTATCTTTAGTTTCGAGGTGTGAAAAGAATTCGGTTCGAAGTTTTCTAATTCGAACATTAGGGAGTTCTCATTATTTCCATTTTTAACGGGGAAATCGAGTTTAGAAAAAAAAGTGAAAGCCCTTTTTGCTTCCAGTCCATCGTAATAAAAGTATTTGCCGACCTTACATTCAAGGTCTTGTTTTTTTTCCATTACGCCAAAAATTTTATTTTCTTTGTGAAGGTTTGATAGAAAAAGTAGCTTGCTTTTACATGCGTCTATTTCCTCAGCAAGATTTATCTCACTAATCGTACTTTCTGGAATTAATTCCATAAGCCTTGTCTCCATAGATGGGA
This sequence comes from bacterium, assembly GCA_037139635.1. Lineage (GTDB taxonomy): Bacteria > Patescibacteriota > Minisyncoccia > Phycocordibacterales > UBA9973 > UBA9973. The sequence continues at coordinate 12,373 of JBAXFW010000002.1, forward strand.
CTCGCAAGTAAAAATACTTGCCCGTATCTTGTGGGGGATAAATACTCAAACCCAGCATTGCGGCTGTAATTTTTTCTTTTTTTTCTTCCGTTGAGATTTTGCTTTTGATAAAAATAACCAAAGCCCAATCCCTAGGGTTTTTTCTTTGTTTCGTCGCATATGTCGGCGACATGAGGGTGAAATCTTCACCCTCTCTAAAAGATGTTTTAAGCTCGATTAACTTGCCGAGCATAATAAATCTTCCAGAAACTCTTTCTTTTTTTCTCATAGTTTATTTGTATTGGATAATTATTATTACGTCACCAAAAATTTTCTCAAATGTTCGGAAACGTAATAACAAGAACAATAAAATTTGTTTTTAAAGAACAGAAGCTGCCTGTAGAATAGCATTTTAATAGAGCTTTGTCAAGGATAAATAAGTATTTAATACTTATCCACAGGGGAATTGTTGACAGTGAACGAGCGTTCACTTATACTATACATAAGGTCATTTATTAAAACAATTAATTGAATATCGTCGCGTCAAATTGTCTTACGCGACGTGATTCCGCAGAATCAATGTCACAAAAACAATATTTAAAAATGTTAGAGAGAGAAATACAAAAAATCAATCAGCAGATTGATTTGAAGATTTTACGAGGAGAGAGTTATTCTAAAGAAGCTCGAGATCATAAATTGCTTCTTAAGAAAGTTCGTTACAATACACGAAAGAGTTTCTTTAAGAATTTAACAGAGAAATTTTTTCCTAGTCTACAGCGTTTTGCATAGTATAATGTATGAGCAATTAAAAAATGGAAAATCAATATCAAACAAAATTAAAAGATTTTTACAAAGATAACAAACGGATGCCTACGTATTCTGAGATGATGAAGATGTTTAACTTCAAGTCAAAGAATGCGATAGCGAGAATTGTAGAGAAATTAATTGATGCTGGTGTTGTTGCGAAAGATCATTTGGGTCGGCTTATTCCATCTGAGACTTTTGGAGAAATTCCAAAACTAGGATTAGTTAAAGCTGGTATCCCATCTGAAGTGGAAGAACTACAAGACACTGTAAATCTCGATGATTTTTTGATTGGGAATAAATCACTTACTTATATGCTAGAAGTGGATGGAGATTCTATGATTGATGCGCATATTGAAAAAGGAGATATGGTTTTAGTCGAGAAGACGAATCAAGCGAAAAATGGAGACATAGTCATCGCTGAAGTAGATGGAGAGTTTACGATGAAATATTTTAGGAGCGTTGGAGCTAAAGTCTGGCTCGAGCCTGCCAATAAAAATTTTAAACCAATTTATCCAACTCAAAGTTTGAATGTCATTGCGAAACTTAAAGCCGTTATTCGGAAATACTAAAAAACAAAAACACCCGATATGGGTGTTTTTGTTTTATTGCTAGATTCTCCTCGCTCGAGAAGAATTTTTATTCTACTGCATCCTTCAAAGCTTTTGCAGCTCTAAATTTTGGAACTTTCTTTGCAGCAACTTTAACTTGTTCTCCAGTTTTTGGATTACGAGCCATTCTTGCAGCTCGGCCCTTTACTGAAAAGATTCCGAAGCCAGCGACTGATACTTCACCACCCTTTTTCATAGTTGCGATAATAGCATCAAAGATACTGTCTACGATTTCTTCTGCTTGTACTTTGGTACCACCTAATTTTCCGTGTACCAATTCTACGATTGCTTGTTTATTCATATAATTATTTTTTTTTAATTATTTTTAATATTTCTCGACCCTTAACTAATACATTACTTCTTATATATTATATACTAAGGGTTTTTTTAGGCAATAGCTAAAGCAAGTATTTGCCATATAGGTAAAATTCTTAAAAATTTGACAAAAAATTGATATATATTTGTAATCTATACTATTAGGGTCGCCCTCGTATGAGGAAATTGTTATTTTTTGGGACATTATGAGATAATTGTTTTATGGAAACGAAAATTGATTCAACTAGTTCGTTGCGAACCTGCCAGAATTGTAAAGCAGATTTTACTATTGAGGTTGATGATTTTAATTTTTATCAAAAAATGAAAGTGCCAGCGCCCACTTTTTGCCCAGAGTGTAGATTAATAAGACGCTTAGCACGAAGGAACGAAAGGGTTTTTTATCGGGCTACGTGTGAAAAGTGCAATAAAAATATTATTACAGTATTCTCGGAAGAATCAAAATTACATATATATTGTGGCTCATGCTGGTATGGGGATGACTGGGATGGACTTTCTTACGGGTTTGCATTTGATCCTTCTAAAAACTTTTTGACTGAGCTTGATACGTTATTACATCGAGTCCCGATGATAAATTTATATGGTTTATACACCACAACCGTAAATTCCGATTATACCAATATGGTAAGTTGGTTAAAAAATTGTTATATGGTTACTTATAGTGATCACTGTGAGAATGTCACTTATGGTAGTTTTGTAAATAATAGCAGAGATAGTATGGATAATTTGATGGGAAATCAGATCGAGCTTTGTTATGAGACTATTAATTGTGATAAATGTTACCAAACTTTTTATTCAGTTGATTGTGAAAATTGTAGTGATGTTTGGTTTTCAAAAAATTGTGCTGGTTCGATGAATTGTTTTGGTTGTGTTAACTTAAAGAATAAAAATTATCATATTTGGAATGTTCCATATTCTAAAGAGGATTATGAACAAAAAATTAAAGAGTTCTTTCCATTAGATTCAGAAAAAATTAAAGGATTAATTGTTCGGGCAAAAAAACTTTGGCAAAACGCACCCCAAAAGTATATCCATGGTTGGCGCAATGTTGGTTCTTCGGGAGATTATTTAAATGATACAAAGAATGCGAAACAGTGTTTTGTTGGTTTTAATATTGAAGACTCAAAATTTTGTAGTTTTGTCACTGGAAAAATGACGGATGTATATGATTTTGTTAACTTTGGAGAAAACTCAACGCTAATGTATGAAGTTCTTCAGGGAGGTGATCAAACGTCAAATATTCGAATGTCGCAATGGACTATTACCAATTGCCATGATATTGATTATTCATTTTTCTGTACCAGCTCTCGTGATTTATTTGGTTGCGTTGGATTAAAGAAACGCCAGTATTGTATTTTTAATAAGCAATATTCCAAAGAAGAGTATTTTAAATTACGGGAAGAAATTATTAAACATATGAATGAAAATCCATATTTAGATAAAAAAGGGAATACTTACAAGTATGGAGAATTTTTCCCGATTGAAACTAGTCTTTCTCCTTACAATGAGACAACGGCACAAGAATTTTTTCCTTTAACGAAAGAGGAAGCTATCAAGCAAGGGTATAAATGGAAAGAAAAAGTTGTCAGAGATTATGATATTGATATTAAAAACGGAGATATTCCTAATGCGATTAAAGAAGTAAATGAATTTATTTTAGGCAAGGTGATTGAGTGTAACCATGCGACGAGTTCGTGGCAAGCCCATAATGGAGTTTGTAGTGAAGAATGTACTGAAGCTTTTAAAATTATTCCAGCGGAACTTCAGTTTTATCAAAGAATGAACTTACCCTTACCAAGACTTTGCCCTAATTGTAGACATTCTCAAAGATTATTAGAACGCAATCCTTTAAAACTTTGGCACAGAAAATGCATGAAAGAAGGTTGTCAAAATGAATTTGAAACTAGTTATGCCCCAGAGCGTCCTGAGATAGTGTTTTGTGAGCGATGTTATCAAAATGAAGTATATTAAGTTTATTGCTTGCCCGTCCGTAGCTTTAGCGAAGGAGAGTGAAAAATGTTATTAATAAGAAGTATACTAAATTAAAAAAACTCCCCGAGCGGGGGGGGTTTTTTTAATTTAGTTATTTAGCTAAGATTTATCTTGCGTATTCGATGATACGAGTTTCTCTTATCATTGTTACTTTGATTTCACCTGGGTATTTCAACTCTTGTTCAATCTTAATAGCTACTTCTCGAGCCATCAATTTTGCTTCAGCGTCAGATATTTTTTCAGGCGTAACAAAGATTCTGATTTCTCGTCCTGCTTGGAGAGCATATGATTTCTCAACTGCGGGGAAGGCGTTAACCAGTGCTTCCAAATCTTGCAAACGTTTCAAGTAGTTTTCTACAGAGTCACGTCTTGCTCCAGGGCGACCACCAGATATAGAGTCAGCAGTTTGGACGATGACAGATTCGATTGTTTCATATGGATAGTCTTCATGGTGCGATTTCATAGCAGTGATGATTCTCTCGTCAGCACCAAATTTCTGTAATATTCTCATGCCGATTTCGATATGGGTTCCTTGCACTTCGTGGTCTAGAGCTTTACCAATGTCATGTACTAAGGCTCCGGCTTTGGCAATGGCTACATCTGCACCTAATTCTTCTGCAATCATACCGGCGATATGTGCCATTTCGATTGAGTGTTGTAATACATTTTGTCCGTAACTAGTTCGGAAATAAAGTCTTCCGATGATAGCTACGATTCTTGGATCAAAGTTAAATATGCCACATTCATAGACAGCCTGCTCTCCTTTTTCTTTAATAATTTTATTGATTTCTTCTTTAGCTTTTTCAACTAATTCTTCAATTTTAGCTGGCTGAATACGTCCATCGAGAATCAAGTTTTCAAGAGCAACTCGAGCCACTTGTCTGCGAACTGGATCAAAGGAAGAAATGACTATAGAACCAGGTGTATCGTCTACGATAAGTTCAACTCCAGAAATTCTTTCAAAAGCACGAATATTTCGGCCCTCTTTTCCGATAATCTTACCTTTGATTTCATTGTTTGGTATAGCGACAGTTGTCGTCATCAAGTCTGAGGCAGTACTGACAGCTAGTCTTTGGATAGAAGTAGCCAAAATTTCTTTTGCTCTTTGCTCCAATTTTTCATCATTACCATTTTCGATTTTTTGAATTCGAACCAAAATATCTTCCTCGTATTTTTTCTCTACGTCTTTCATAAGTTCGTCTTTGGCTTCAAGTTCAGTTAAACGCGCGATTTTTTCAAGTTCACTTCTTTTCTCTCCCTCTATTTTTAAGACTTTTTCTTGAATCTTTTTTATTTCTTCAACCTTTAGTTTTATGTTTTCGACTTCTTTGTCGATCTCCGTTTGTCGAGCGTCCAAAAGCTCATCTTTTTTGATAAGTCTTTTTTCAGTCTCCTTAAACTCTACTTCTTTCTTTTTTTCTTCGTCTTTTAATTCAGAAAGTCTATTTTCTGATTTTTTCTTGGCTTCTTCAGTGATCTTTTGAGCTTCTTCTTTAGCTCCGACCATCATTTGCTTGATGTCGATTTCAATAGATCGCTTTTGTCCTAAAGCAATGATTACACGTAAGTAGTAACCAATTGCCACGCCTAAAAGGAGCGCTACGGCCCCGATCAGCATTATCATCAATGTTGTGCTCATAAGCTTGTAATATCAGCTTACAAGAACAAGCCACTATATATGTGCCAGCCTGCCCAAAAAGCAGGATTTTGTTTTCGTCTTATAAAAGATAAAAAGATTCTTAGTTAAACAACTCATATTATGTGGGGTATTCCTGTAAACAAATTCAAATAATTTTTTAAATTCAACATATATAATATAACAAATCTATGGTGTTTTGTCTATATTATGAGAATTTGATAGAATAGGGAGATGAAATTCAACTCGTTTGAAGATTTGGGTCAGGCCAGGAATCAATTTAAGAGTGAGAATATATCACAAGATAGTGGGGCTATGCCCAATTTGGAAATTCTTAAAAACGAAAATCACATTAGTGATATTTCTAATAGTAGTAATGAAGAATCCAATGGTTATGTTTGGGAAAATGAGTCATTTGAAAATGTAAAAGATGTTTTTTTAGATGCATATTTTAGTTTTAATGAGGCTAGTAACGCTGAAGATAAGGGGCGTATTATTATGGATATTTGTTTTTTTTATCAAAGCCATTTCGGCTTTCATAAAAATGAAATTGCAAAAGTTTTTTCTGAGATAGAAGCAGAAAATGATATAGATATTTCATTGTTTAATTTTATATACTTAATGGCAAAAGTTGCTGGATTATATTTCCCTGTAGTTTATAGGGGTATCGAAAAATATTTCAGGTCTATCGATTCTAAAAAGGAAGAGAAAAATTATTTAATGTCTTCCTTACCAAAACATTTTTTAGAAATTATGGAAGGAGCTGAAAATGAGGAGTACGAACATTCCCTTTATACTCGATTTAGTTCAGAGAGTTATATCACAATGAAAGGTGACGGTGTTATTTATAAATCTAACCCCAAAGACGTAAAGCGTATAATAAGCAACTGGAATGAGATGCACAAACTAGAAATAATAGAAATTCCAAACAATGAAGATAAAATAAAAATTGATAATTTAGGAGAAAGCATGAATTCCATTAAAAAAGAATTGTCTGATATATATTCGTCGGAGTACTCGCCTAACGGAGTATTTCTTGGTATTAAGTATTCATTTGAAAATCAATTAATTGCACATACCAATGACCTAAAAACATTACTAGAAAGGATTGAGCAAGAATGTGAAGACATAATTAAAAAGAATAATCCAGACATTGATTCAAGGTTTTCTAAATCAAATGATTTACATAGAGAAGTAGACGCACTTTTTAACGAAAAATTTAGTTTTAAGGATTTCGAATTAAATTTATTAGGGCTGAACTTAAATACTTCAAAATTATATACAAATTACTTAACTTTTTGGTCAGAAATAAATATTAGAAAATTCTTAGAAAAAGATATTGGTTTTTATTTTCAAAATTATACTCTCCAAGAGCAGGTGTTTTTCTTAGATTATTTAGATAGTATTACAATAAGTGAAGCAAAAAAATTAAAGGAGCTTTCAGAGGAATACGGCTTTAGTGGGTTTAGAGCTTTTCTTTCAATCTCTTATGGTGGCGATAAAATGGGAGACAAAATCTTAACCCTTGGAGAAAAATTACCCAAAGATATAGCCGGGAAGGTTTTTATAAAATACGGAGATATAATTGATACAGTAGATAACACAGAAGAAGAAATAAAAAAGATTTTTGGAGATCGTGATATTCCAGAAAAAGTTCTAATTTCTGTAAAAGACACTCTTTTGAAAAGAGGAGCAAAGATGCTATCTGACCTAGGAGACAAAGTACTCGATCCAAAATTTAAAGTAAATGAAAAAGAGATTTTAGAAGAATTAGATGAAATAAAAGAGGAAACTATTATTTTAGGAGAATCATACGTTGGATTATACAAAGAAGGCATAAAAGTTCCAATAGAAAATATTACCGAAATAGAAAAAATATCAACCAAAGATCTTTCGGGAAAAGAAAAAGAAGAACTTGTGAAGGTTTATAAAAATGGTCGTCCTAAAACAACATATGAAAATGAAGATCATTTAAAATTACTTACTGAAGAATTTAGACAAGAACTTGAAAATCAGGATACTAAAATTTTAAATATTCGTTTTAATGGAGAGATTATAATTTTTGCAGTTGTTGATCAAAAAGAAAAAGACACTATTTATATAGGCGGACTTACTTTTGTTGATGATGTTAGAAATTCTGCTATTGCGGTATCTGCAATGGGGGCAGTTTTAGAAGAATTTAAAGATTATAATATTAAGGCTTTGGTTGATAGTAAAAATTCGATACTTCGCATGTACCAAAAACGTTTTGGTTTCAAAATTATAAAAGAATTACCACGCGAAGAAAACGCAGGAGAGCTTTATTATGAGATAGAAAGACCAAAAGATAAAAATATAGAACAACATAAAGAATTAAAGGAGGTTGCTTAGAGTTGTTCCGCTCCCTCCCAAATATAATCAAATATAGCTTTGTTTGTTTTATAAATATCTGGATCCTCTATGATGATTCCGATATTTTTTTTAGGGTCCAAAGTGATAAAACTAACTTTGTTGTCGTAAATCATTACAACTGTTGCAAAATGTATTTTCTTTTTTACAATTCTTTGTTCAGTAAAATTTTTATCATCATATTTTACTATTTCACGAAGGATAGGAGAATCAGTAGAGATAATTTTTTTCTTAACATCATTTTTTAATCTTTTACTAACATATTCTTTATTTAATTCAGGGTAAATTGCTAAAACTGCTTCAGTATCAACAAAAGAACAAATATCAGTTTTTGAATTAATTGAATCTTGAGCTACTTTTATAATACCTTCTAGGCCTTCAAAAAATTGCACATTTGGTTTACCGATAAATAAATTATATTTTGAAATCATCCCACCCAGGGATTCAGAAAGGGCATTTTCTGTATTTTTGACCTCTTCTTTTTTCTTTTCTAATAGTTTTTCCAATTCTCTGGGGTGGACTGGGACGAATAGTAAAATTTTTGTGCCAGTCTCTTTTTTTTCAACAATTCCTTTTTCAATTAAGTCGTCGAGTATTTTGTATGTCAATTGACGCCCGATGTTTGACCTTAAAGCTACAGTTCTTGCAGGCATTTGACCATACTCAAGTAGGGAAGTATATATAGATGCTTCATCTTTAGTTAAACCTAAATCAACTAATATTTTTGTTTCCATAAGCCCATTATATTCTTTTATATCTATTTGTCAAATTATTTTGACAGAATTATGCATATTTCTCAATATATCTATATAAATTGTCATATTTTACCTTTAAATATCAAAGTGCTTTGACAATATATATTGACATTTGTAAATGATTATGCTATACTATACCCAGATAGTTAAAACAGTACATTAAAAGGAGATAGCAA
>JBAXFW010000003.1:0-20822 GCA_037139635.1 bacterium
CGATATCTTCCCGTTTAAAAGATCCAAGTATGTTATATTATAAATAATTATGTTCACTTTAAAAAATATTTTAATACTAATTGGACGAAATGCTATTATTTCAATAATCGTTATAGCAATTTGTTTGTCTGGAATTTTATTCTTTTCAAAAGAAATAACTAAAATGTCTGATTCCGCAGCTTCTAGTAATAATCTTGATTTTGGAGCAAAAAAAGCAGCCAATGTTTTAGAAGTATTTAATTATGATACACAAATAGTTGGTACAAATTATGAAAAAATAGCAGGAGCTTTTGCTCCTGCTGATAATATTTTAGGATTCATTGGTGAACTAGACAGTCTTACTAGTAAGACTGCTTCAAAACAAATTTATCGTTTCAATACTCCGACTGAGCCTATAATTACTTCACCTTTCCCCATCGCGACAGTTTCTTATGCTGATACTTTTTCTACTAATGTTTCAGATTTTTCTAATTATTTAAAAAAGTTTGAGCAACTTCCATACTTCACAGATATGGAAGGATTCGATATTACCTCACAAGACAAAGCTGGATGGACTGGAATGTCCTCGGTATCATTTCAAGCTAAATTATACGTAAAAATAGTACAATAATATGAAAATACAAAGCACTAATTTCTTAAAAAAATTTAAAGAAGAAAAATCATCTAATTTAGTTTTTATGATGGTAATTATTGTATTTTTAATAATTGTTATTTTTTTATTTTTAAATGCTACTAATTTTATTGTAAAAAATATTAACAAAAGATTTTCAATAGAAAATACTCCAAACATGGAACGCATAGATGAGTCAGGTTATAAGTTAATAGAGAAAAAATTAAATCTTAATACTACCCCTTTAGGAGAAATAAAAGTAGACGTGAAGCAAAGCTCCAATAATTAAACCTCTTTAGGATTTAGCTTTAAAATAAATAATTATTATTCATATCTCAATGCATCAATTGGATTCTTTTTACCTGCTTGGTATGCTGGATAAATTCCAAAAGCAATACCTGCTATACCTGACACCAATAAACCAAGAATCACTGAAGAAATTGGAAAAGCAAAAACCCAACCTATGGTAGAAAAATTCTTTAGAACAATATAGATAAGACCCACAACTCCTGCACCGATTGCAATGCCAATAGCACCACCAGAGAAAGTTAACAAAACTGATTCAATTAAAAATTGTTGTAATATGTCACGATTTGTTGCTCCAACTGCTTTACGTAAACCGATCTCTCTTGTTCTTTCTGTTACAGACACAAGCATTATGTTCATAATACCAATACCACCAACTATTAAAGAAATGGATGCTATTGCTGCTAAAAATAATGTGAAAATAGATGTTATAGTACTTAAAATTGCCAATATATCTGCTTGTGTTTGTATATTGAAATCATCTTTATTTGGATCTATTATGCCGTGGTTCTGACGTAAAGCAAAAGTTATTCTTGATTTTGCAAAATTAATATCATAAGTAGGATTGGCTTGTGCAAGAATTACATTTAAATAAGAAATTCCGAGAAGTTGTTTTTGTGCGACAGTTATCGGCATGATAACAATGTTTCCTTGATCAACACCAAAAGCTCCAACCCCACCCTTACTTAATACGCCAACAACGCGGAAAGAAACATTTTTTACTCTTATTATTTTATCAATTGGACTTAGTGATGAGCCAAATAAAGTATTTGCAAGATCGGGTCCTATGACTACAACGTGGTTTCCTGAATCTACATCTGCTTTTGAAAAAGGAAATCCTTTCCCTAAAGTAAGATTCCTTACTGAAAACATGTTGGAAGTTACTCCTTGATAACTTACTGTTTTATTATTATTTCCATAAACCACTTCCGCCAAACCACTAACAAATGATGCAGCTTCATTTATGGAGGGTTCTCGTCCAATAGAATCAACATCTCTTTGTTGTAAACTAGTTATTATTATCCCTTGTGCCGAAGCAGGCGAAGAAAATTTTCCATTATTTGGTGCCCCCGGAGTAATAATAATTAAATTTGAACCAACGCTTTGTACTTGACCTAAAATTAAATCTTGAGCTGATTGACCGATAGACATTAAAATAATTACCGATGCTATGCCGATAACAATACCCAACATTGTTAAAATAGAACGCATTTTCCCATGCGCGAGACTTCTTGTTGAAGTTTTAAAAGCATCTTTAAATAACATATTATTTTAAATTTCCACGATGAATACGGTTGGCAATAATTTTTTTATCACTTTCAACCATACCATCTTTTATTCTAATAATACGATCAGCAAATTCAGCTGTTTGTGTTTCGTGTGTCACCAATATTACTGTTCGCCCTTTATCATTTAATGATTCAAGTATTTCCATAACTTGCAAACCTGACTCTGAGTCAAGATTACCAGTAGGTTCATCGGCAAAAATAACATTAGGATCAGTAACAAGTGCTCGCGCAATAGCTACGCGCTGTTTTTGTCCACCAGAAAGTCTGCCTGCTTCTGTATGTAATTTTTCTTCAAGCCCAACAGCTCGGACAGCTTCTTCTACAAGCTTTGCACGTTTACTTGGTAAAATATCTGAATACAAAAGAGGTATTTCAACATTATCATGCACAGATAAACGAGAAAGCAAATTGAATGACTGAAAAATAAAACCCATATCTTTATTTCGAACTCGAGCAAGATCTAAGTCATTCATTTCATCAATACTTTTATTTTCAAATTGATATGTACCACCAGTAGGTCTATCGAGAAAACTTAAAATATGAAGAAGGGTAGATTTACCAGAACCAGAAGGTCCCATAATAGAAACAAACTCCCCTTTTTTAATCGAAAAAGTTACTCCCCTTAAAGCTCTTGTAGTTGTCTCTCCTTCAAAATATTCTTTTTTGAGATCATTTACTTCAATCATTATTATGATGCCTTAAGTCCAATATTTAAAACCTGTTCGTCTTTTGTGACCCCTGAGATAATTTCAACATTTCCTTTTTGATCCATAATACCAAGCGTCACAGGATTTTGTACTACTTTATTATTTACTAAAGTTTCTACAAATGTTCCTTGATCATTTTGCAAAATAGCATATTGCGGAAGAATTAATACATTATCTTTATGTTTAGTTTGAATATTTATATTTGCCGTAAGACCACTCTTTAATCGTAAATCAATTTTATCAAATGATATTTTGACTTGATAGGTAATAACACCTCCTGTATTTGTTGCGGCTGGAGCAATATAGAATACAGACCCTAAAAATGTCTCATTTTGGAAAGCATCAAGTGTCATTGTAACTTTATCACCAACTGAAATTTTTCCTATATCTGTTTCAGAAGCACCTGAATCTACTTCATATCCACCATCAGACATGATAGACACAAGCGGTACATTTGGAGATGCAAGTTGTCCAATTTTCGCATCAAATTGTGTAATCGTTCCGCTAATAGGTGCGACAATCCGAGCATTGCCCAATTTTGCATTTATACTTTCTACATTAGAGCTTGCCTCTTCTACTTGAGCCTTTGCAATTACTAAATCTTCAGAACGAGGAACTGCTTGTTTTTGATTTAAATTGGCTTCTGCTGTGTCTATCACACCTTGTGCTGTCGCAATAGAATTTGATTGGTTTTGTAGTGCTGATTGATATGCATTATAATATGTTAAATATGTAGCAGATTGAATATTAGGAATAGAAACTGTCCAAGTATTATTTATATATGATGTAACATTACTATTTGGAAATTGTATGTAAAGCCCATGATTTCCAAATGGAACAGGAACTGTGCCAACCTTACCACTACTTTGTTCAAGGCCAGAAATAGAAAAATAAGCTCCATTCCCTGCCATATATATTGAAATAGAATAAATTCCTTGCTCCACTCCAGTATATGTTCCTGAAATAATTGGGGAATCTACAGTACTCACACCACTCACATTAGGTTGCGCAATAATTCCAGAATTAAGCATTGCGGAAAGTGCATTTGCAACTAAAACTTTTTGTTGACTAACAACATTATTATATGAATTTTTAGCATTATTTAATGCAACTTTAGAAATTTCTATATCCGTAGAAGATGCACCATTTACCAATTTATCATAAGACGTTTGTGCTATCGTATATGCTGCTTGTATTTGATGAAGCTGTGCCATAAGATCACTTGTATTAAGCTCAGCCAATATTTGTCCTTTTGATACCTTCTTTCCTAGTCCAAAATATGTATGCGTAATAGTTCCACTACCACCAAATGCTAAAGAAACACTTTGCTCAGGTGTAGTATTTCCAGTCAAAGAAACTGATTCAGTGACAGACCCAGTTCCTACGGTTACAAATTGGTAAATTGTTTTGTGACTAAAAAAAATAAAATATATAGCCACAATCAAAACAATGGCTATGATGCCAAAAATATAACGTTTCTTTTTCAAAAATAATAATTTTTCTTTCATAATTTTATTATAGCATATTATTAAAATAACCAAATAAAAATTGGTTATTTTAATAAATGACGTACAAAACAAAAATAAATTATACTAATTTTTTTAATTCATCTTGATACTTTCCCATCACCTCCATTGAAGCTGCTTGTTGATCCATACCTCCTTTGATTTTTGTTTGAATTTCTTCAGCAATTTTTTTAAATAAGTCTGGATTTTTTTCCATCATATTTATGACCATATCAATTTGCGCTTCTGGTACTCCTTGAGTACGAAGCATTTTTTTTAACAAAAAATTTTTAAACATTATTATTATTCATCTATTATTTTAAAATCGTCCCCGACTTTTGAGACATTTTTCCCTTGCCGGATGTAATAAACAACTCCGCCAGAGATAAACAATAATACTACAAATCCCCAGAAAAAGAAATATGATTTATTTGTATTTTTATCTTTTATTTGATCTGTCTCACTTAAAATTGGAGCTGCAGCTAAAACAATATTTGGTTTTTCTATTTCTTTTTGTAAACTTAAGTCCGGCACAACAATCTCTGGCTGGATATTATTATTTTTTTCTACAACGACACTAGCCTCATCTGCTTTATTTGAATTTGTTTTTAGTAAAACAGGATTTACTTTTATCTCAGCTGGTGTACTAAAATCAAATGCTATCTCACCTGTGGGTTTAAAAAGTTTTAAAGTTTTTTTATCTTCAACTGTAAAATTTGTCACCTTAGGAGATAAAATCATTTTACTTTTTGAACCAAAATTAGTATTTTTTGGTAAAACAAAGCTTTTGCTAAAAGAAGCTATTAACCATTTAGATATATCAATATCATAATCAGAATTATTTGATAATTCAATAAAAAAATCTTTTTCATCACCTACTTTGGAAATAGATATCGTTGCAGGTATAACCTTAACTACAAATTTATTTACAGTATCAGGAATATCTCCATAAGCATTTGAATAATATTCTAATGTTATTTCATAATCTCCTTCATAATAATAAGTATGCGAAAATTTTATATTTTGGTTTGCATTTACTTCTCTTGAATCCCCGTCTCCAAAATTCCAATAATATTTTCCATAACGTAAAAGCTCCCCAGAATAACCCAAAGTACTAACTTCAAGGTCGATTGGAATTCCTACATAAGCTAAAGTTTTAGCAATTATTTTTGTTTTAATTTTAGGTATTTCAATAACTTTTGGTTTTACTTCAGTTGTTGTAGTAGGTATTATCGGCAATCCAACCCCACCACTACTTGTTACTACTGGCACAACGACGGAAGAATTTCCATTAACCATTTTTGGAGTAGGAATAGCGACAATCCAACTAGTAGAACTTTTTTGAACACTCTGCCCATCAGCAGGATTTGGAGCACAAGTTATATCACAATCATTTATATTTATATCTCCCCAACCAGTCTTTGAGACAATATTACTACCGTTATATAAAGTAATAGCATTATCATTTGCTAAACTATATGATGTAGCCCAAGTTGCATCGGATATAGTACTACCAGTATAGCTACCTTCATTTACTAATAAAAAATAACTACTAGCTGAAATTATTTTTCCCAAGAGTCGACTTTGTGAAACTAGCGAATACTCAGTACCACTAGTAGTTTTTCTTTTAATTGACCAGCCAGTCAAATCTACCGAGGCATCACCTGAATTATATAACTCAATAAAACTTTCACCGACTGGTTTAATTTGAACCTCATTGATAATGACTTCTGCATGTACAAAACTAAAACCAAAAAACAAAAACGAGAATACTAAAATAAAAGTTATTTTTGCTTTCATAAAATTATTATTAATATTTTATAATATGGTATAATTATAATACTTGTCCCGTTAAAAAATCAACGGGATTAGCATAAAGATAGACATTATTATTAAATTTTTTAATAGGATGGAAAACGAATACAACAAGATAGACTTTTTAGCAATTGGGGATATTGTTATCGATGCTTTTATTAGACTAAAAGATGCTCATGTTCACTGCAACATAGACAAAGAAGGTTGTGAACTTTGTCTTCGTTTTGGAGACAAAATACCTTATGAATCAGTAACAGTAGTTCCCTCTGTTGGCAACAGTCCAAATGCAGCGGTATCTGCTGCAAGACTTGGGTTAAAAAGTGCTCTAATGACTAATGTTGGCGATGATCAAAATGGAAAAGATTGTTTAGCCGTACTTGAAAGAGAAAAGATTGATGCGACTTTTGTTAAAACGAATCCAGGGAAATTGACCAATTATCATTATGTACTTTGGTATGATATTGATCGTACCATTTTAGTAAAACATCAAAGTTATGAAAGAAAATGGACGAATACTGAAGAATCTCAAAAATACCATTCACCTTCTTGGATTTATTTAAGTTCTATGGGAGAAGACTCTCTGCAATTTCATCATGAAATTTCTGATTATTTAAAAAGACATATAAATGTAAAACTTGCTTTTCAACCTGGTACTTTCCAAATTAAATTTGGAAAAGAAATTTTAAAAGAAATTTATCTTCGTACAGAAATCTTTTTCTGTAATTTAGAAGAATCCCAAAAAATTCTTAGCTTAGAAACCAGAGATGTTTTAACTCTGTCTAAGGGAATTCATGACCTTGGTCCAAAAATTGTTTCTATTAGTGATGGTGGAAATGGAGCGTACTTATATATTGATGATGAACTTTGGCATTTACCCATTTATAAAGATGAAATACCACCACTTGAACGAACTGGAGCAGGCGATGCTTTCTCTTCAACCTTCACAGCAGCTCTTGCTCTTGGAAAAACTCCACTCGAAGCATTTACTTGGGGTCCAATTAACTCAATGTCTGTAATTCAAAAAATTGGAGCACAAGAAGGATTACTATCTCGAGAAAAACTCGAAGAATATTTAAAAAATGCTCCCGAAGATTACAAAGCTATAAAAATATAATTAAAATAAAAAAAACTTCTTAATAAGAAGTTTTTTTTATTTATTTTTTTCTTTTTAATATTTTTCGAACAGCTTCTTTTATAGATTCTATCCCCATACCATAGTGTTCGATAAGTTCATCGGGCGTACCTGACTGTCCGAATAAATCCTTCACTCCGATAAATTCAATTGGAATAGGATAATTTTGTGTAAGTACTTCTGCCACGGCACTACCCAAACCACCTGCTATCTGATGTTCTTCGACAGTTACAATACCATGCGTTTCTTTAGCTAACTTTATAATTTCTTCTTGATCAATTGGCTTAATAGAAGAGATATTCATCACTTTTGTTTTGATTCCTTCTAACTCCAATTCTTTTGCTGCAACTATTGCTTTGTATGTAAGTGCCCCCGTTGCAATGATTCCAACTTCTGCAAGGCCAGTATCTGGCATCCAATAAATTTGCATTTTGCCTATTTCAAACGGAGTTTCTTCTGTGGTAATTATTGGAGTTTTTTCTCTAGCCAAACGAAGATAGGCTGGCTTTTTCGCAATTGGAATATTGGACGCAAGGGCAATTGTAATTTTTTTTGCTTCAAGTGCATCACAGGGAGACAAAACATTCATATTAGGAATTATTCGCATAAGTGCCATATCTTCAAGAGCTTGATGGGTTCCACCGTCAGGCCCCACTGAAATACCAGCATGACTCCCAACGATTATTACTTTTCGGTCATTGTAAGCTACTGTTGTTCTGATTTGTTCCCAATTTCTACCTGGAGAGAACATTGCATAAGAGGAACAAAATGGAATTTTGCCCATAGCAGACATACCACTTGCAACCGTTACAAGATTTTGCTCTGCTATTCCCATTTCAATAAAACGATCTCCAAATTTTTCTGCAAAAGAATTCATTTGAGTACTTTCTGTAAGGTCAGCACAAAGAGCAACAACATTTTTATTTTGTTCTCCCGCAATAACCAATCCTTGTCCAAAACCTTTTCGAATTGGCACTTGTTCAACGTCATTGTTAAAAATTTTTGGATTTAATTTTAATCTTGGATTTAACATATTATCTAAAAAGTTCTAATTCTTTTAAAGCCATCTCTCCTTCAGTTTTAGTTGGAGGTTTTCCATGCCAACGATAATCTCCTTCCCATTCTTTGATCCCTCTGCTTGCTATTGTATGTGCAATAATTACAATCGGTTTTTCATATGTTCTATGAGCTTCCTCTACTGCTTCATTCAAAGCTTTAAAATCATGACCATTAACTTCTATCACGTGCCAATTAAACGCTATCCATTTTTTTGATAACGGCTCAAGGGGCATTATATTTTCAGTCTTCCCATCTATTTGAATATTATTTCTATCGACTATTGCAATTAAATTATTTAATTTATTTTTTCCTGCCAACATTATCGCTTCCCAATTATTTCCTTCATCTAATTCTCCATCACCTAAAAAACAATAAATTTTTTGTTCTTCTTTTTTACTCGTGGCAAGCTTGGTCGAACCATCAATCTTGTCCGCAAGTGCCATTCCGACTGCTTGTGAAAGACCCGCACCGAGTGGACCAGATGAGGTTTCTAAATATGGTAAATATTCTCGATGAGGATGACCCTGAAGTCTTGTACCGAATTTCCTCAATGTCAGCAATTCTTCAACTGGGAAATATCCACTATGAGCCATCGATGCATAAAGCACCGGACAAATGTGACCATTTGAAAGTATCAATCTATCTCTTTCTTCCCAGCTGGGATTTTTTGGGTCATGACGTAAGACATGAAAATAAAAAAGAGTGAAGACATCTGCCATGTCGAGAGCACCAGCAGTATGTCCACTACCAGCTTCTACTAACATTCGAATAATACTTTTACGAATTTCATTCGCTTGTTTTTTCAAATCTATAATTTTTTCATCAGACAAAAATGCCATTAATATTATTATACTATATTTTCGAGTTCACTTATAGTCTCGCGTATGTCATCTGACTTAAAAATAACCGAACCAGCAATCAAGCGTTCTGCTCCAGCTATAGCTAATTCTTCTACTGTTTCATAGCTTACTCCACCATCAACTGAAATAATTAAATCTGGATATTTTTCTTTTATTTTTTTTATTTGTTCAAGCACTCTTTCATCAAATCCTTCTCCCTGATAACCAATTTTATCTATCCCCATGCATTGTACAAAGTCTACTAAATTAGTTAGTGGAAATATTTTTTCGACAGAAGTAGTTGTGTTAATAGCAATTCCGATTTCAATGGCATCACGAATGTAAACATCCATACCTTCCAAAAAGTCTTTAAATTCATCTAAACTTCCAACTGCTTCAATATGAAAAATTATCCTTTTGGGTCCAAGCTTAGTGTAAATATCAAAATTTGAAACTGCATCCATCACCATCATATCTAATTCAAATTCTATATCTTCCCAAAAAGGCATTCCTTCTTGTTCATTTATAATTTTTAAAAAATTTTCATCTTCAAAGCCACCAGTCGTAAATGGCCAAGTTCTCGAAGGAACAAAAGCTCCATCACAAAGATCAATTTGCACTACAGGAACAATGCCCCGCACGTGCGAAATCTTGTTTTTCATATCTTCGTAATTTTTTGGCAATACAGCTGGAATTATATTTATCATTAATCAATTTTATTTATTCTTCTAATGTGTCGCTCGTCCCCAGGGAATTTTGTCGCTAAAAATAATTCAACAGCAAACCTTGCTTCATCAACAGTTTGAAATCGAAGCCCTAAAGACAAAACATTTGCATTATTATGTTCTCGAGCAAGTTTTACTAATTCAAAAGTATCAGAACTCTCTCTTCCCATTACATCAACTGTGCCAACAGCTTCTTTGGGGCCATAGAATACTACAGCACGAATTCCCTTCACCCTATTGGCGCAAATTGCTTCTCCTTGTCCAGAACCTCCAATTATTATTCCTTTACTTTCTACATTACTAGCAACTGCTTCAGCAACTAGTTTTATAAAATCTGGATAGTCATCATCTTTATTATATTCAAGAGCTCCCTTATCTTCTATTTCATACCCAAGATTTAACTCACTTAAATATTTTTTAAGTTCTTCTTTAAATTCAAAACCCACATGATCACTACCAATATATATTTTCATATTATCTAAAATTGTTAATTATGATTTTGCCAATACTATTATATTTTTCGCATGGTGGAAAATCACAAAAATATCCTTTTTGTTTTGGAATTGGAAAAAATAATATAATTAGTATAAGTATAAATATAATGATAAAAAATTTTTTCATATTATTTTATAGTATTACCTGTTTTTATTACATGGTCGACCAATGTATATGTGTATCCCATTTCGTTATCATACCAACCTAAAACTTTTACTAAATTTCCTCCTACGACTCTCGTCATTTTTAAATCAGCAATAGAAGCATGAGATTCTCCTAAAATATCAGATGACACCAAATCTTCTTCTGTCACAGCAAAGACCTTGCTCCATTTTTCATCTTTCGCTGCTTTTTTTAAGATTTCATTTACTTCTTCAGCCGTAGTTTCTTTTTTTGAAATAAAAGTAATATCAACTATCGAACCTGCGGGTACTGGTACTCGAATTGAAATACCGTCGAATAAACCAATTAAATCAGGAAATGCTTTAGTCACAGCGATAGCTGCACCAGTCGATGATGGTACGATATTCTGAGCTGCAGCCCTACCTTCACGAAAATCTTTTTTATTGGGTCCGTCGACAATCGCTTGTGTCGCAGTATAACCATGAACTGTATTTAAAATTGCTTTCTCAATTCCTAGTGCACCATGTAAAATAGCAATCAAGGGACTTGCGGCATTTGTCGTACAAGAAGCATTTGAAGTAATATCTGTGGTTCCAAATTTATTTTCATTAACAGCAAGTAAAATCGTCTCACCTTTCACACCTTCACTTTCACCTTTAGCAGGAGCTGAAATTACAACTTTTTTTGCACCAGCTACAATATGCGCCTGTGCTTTGTCGTATGAAGTAAATAAACCAGTAGATTCAACAACGACATCTACCCCGAGCGCGCCCCAAGGTAATACTGCAGGGTCCCTCTCGGCTAAAACTTTTATTTTTTTACCATCGATAATTATTTCTTGAACATCAGAACTCACGTCATGGTTCCAAGTTCGATAAACTGTGTCATGTTTTAATAAATATGCCATGTTGGCTACATCTCCCAAATCATTAATAGCCACTATTTCAATCTCGGGTCTTTCCCAAGCAATTTTTAAGAAGGCCCGTCCAATACGACCAAAACCATTAATTCCTACTTTTATTGTTTTATTTATCATATATACATTATAGCATCCCATACGAAAATTAAAAAAGTATATATTCAGGCTTATGCATTTTTGCTGATTTTCGTACGGGACAAGAAAATACTAAAAATATGCTAGGATATAATTATATGAAAATTCATAGATTTATTGGTTCTTTTGACCTATCAAAAAAAGAAATCAATATAGTAGATAAAGAAATAGTCAATCAAATGAAAAATGTCCTACGCCTAAAAGTTGGAGAGCTTGTTGAGGTGTGCGATGGAATAAATATCTCCGCTATAGCTGAGATAATAAAAATAGAGAAAGACAATATAAATGTTTCTATTAAAGAAACAATAAAAGATAAAAATAAAACAAAAAATGATGTCATACTTTTTTGTGCAATTTTAAAAAAAGAAAATTTTGAATTAGTTGTTCAAAAAACTACCGAAACTGGTGTTTCAAAAATAGTTCCAATCATTACTTCTCGAACTATTAAAAATGGTTTGAACATGGAGCGTTTACGAAAAATTGCCAAAGAAGCAAGCGAACAATGTGGACGCACAAACGTACCAATTATTTCAGAGCCAATTACTTTTGATGAAAGTTTAAAGTTAATAAATAATAAAAATACTAATATGATTTTTAACGCAGAAGGAGAATTGACTTTTGAAACACATTACACAGGACGACAGTCCGAGCATAGCAAATTTTCAGCAGAAAATTATGTGCGTGTTTCGAAAGATAATTCTCTGACTGCGGAGCAAATTAACATTTTCATCGGCCCTGAAGGTGGTTGGACTGAAGAAGAAATAGAAAAAACAAAAAACCTTGATTTCAAAACTGCTTCACTTGGTCCACTTATCCTCCGTGGAGAAACTGCCGCAATTGTCGCAACTTATTTAATTTCAAATTTACAGTAATTTCTTTTATAAATATGGTAATATAAGAAAAATGGAAAAAGAAACAGCAAAATTTGTCCACCTACATACACACTCACACTATTCCCTACTCGATGGGCTTTCTAAACTTGAAGATCTAGTGGGGCTTGTTAAAAAATACAAAATGGGTGCTCTGGCAGTTACGGACCACGGAAATATGTATGCCACGATTGAATTTTACAAACTTGCAAAAAAAGAAGGAATTAAAGCAATTATCGGAGTTGAAGCCTATATTGCAGAACGTGGTAGGCTCGACAAAGAACCAGGCATAGACAATAAGCGTTATCACCTAACCTTACTTGCTAAAAACAACGAAGGTTATAAAAATTTAATTCGATTGGTTTCTCTATCCAACCTAGAAGGATACTATTACAAACCCCGAATGGACAAAGAAATTTTGCGAAAATATTCTGAAGGAATTATTTGTCTTTCTGGCTGTCTTGGCGGAGAACTATCTCAAGCCTTAGTCCACAAAAATGAAGAAAAAGCAGAAGCTATCATTAAGGAATACCAAGAAATATTTGGAAAAGAAAATTACTTCTTGGAAATAATGAAGCATGAAACGGTTCCAAATGATAAAGAAGTTCGTGAAGATATTATAAAGTTAAGTAAAAAATTTAATATTCCACTCGTAGCAACTTTTGATTCACACTACCCACACAAAGAAGACGCTAAAGCCCATGAGACTTTACTCGCCATCCAAACTAACTCTGATATTAAAGATGAAAATAAATTTTCTTTCGGTGATGATGATTACTCTTTTGTTTCCCCAGAAAAAGCTTATGAAATTTTTAAAGAAATTCCAGAAGCAGTAGCAAATACAGCAAAAGTTGCAGAAATGTGTAATGTTGAAATTGATATCGGAAAATGGGTTTTTCCAGATTTTAAAGTTGAAGATGGCTCAAGCTATGATGCGAAATTACGCGAACTTGCGTACTTAGGAATAAAAAAAAGAAAAGTAGAAGAAAATGAAGAATTATTTAAAAGAGTTGAATATGAATTAGCAATTATTATCAACAAAGGATATTCTCCTTATTTCCTAGTAGTGGGAGATTTGCTACGGCATGCAAAAGAAAATGGCATTCTAACTATGGTGCGAGGTTCGGTTGCCGGATCTATGGTGAATTATTTAATTGGCATCACGAATGTAAATCCAATCGAATACAAACTTCCCTTTGAACGATTTCTAAATCCATTTCGTCCGTCACCACCCGATATCGATATGGATTACGCCGACAATCGACGAGATGAGATGCTTGAGTATGCGAAACAAAAATATGGTGACGATAAAGTAGCTCAAATTGGAACTTTCGGTACTATGATGGCCCGTGGTGCAGTACGTGATGTCGCACGAGCCCTTGCTCATCCATACACTATCGGGGATAGAATTTCTAAAATGATTCCAATGGGTTCTCAGGGAATGCCGATGACAATAGATCACGCAATGGAACTAGTCCCTGAATTAAAAGAAGCATATGAAAAAGAATCAGACACAAAAGAAATAATTGATTTAGCAAAAAAATTAGAAGGCTGTGTCCGACACATTTCAGTGCATGCTGCTGGTGTGGTCATTTCCCCAAAACCACTTTATGAATATACTCCAACCCAATTCGACCCAAAGGGTGGCAAAGTTATAACTCAATATGACATGTATAGTATCGAGGAAGCTGGATTATTAAAATTCGACTTCTTGGGTATAAGAAACTTATCAATCCTATCTGATAGTATTAATTTAGTAAAAAAATTCTATGGTGTTATCGTAGACTTAGACAATATACCACTCGATGATAAAAAAACTTTTGCATTACTTGCAAGTGGTAAAACTGAAGGCCTTTTCCAATTAAACGGTAGTGGCATGACCCGCTATTTGAAAGAATTGAAACCTACATCCATTCACGATATCAATGCCATGGTCGCCCTATATCGCCCAGGTCCGATGGAATCAATTCCAGAATATATTAAACGTAAGCACAATCCTCACCTTGTAAAATACTTAGATCCAAGAATGAAAAAATTCTTGACTGAATCTTATGGTCTAATCGTATACCAAGATGACCTCCTCTTTTGTGCACTTGAAATGGCTGGATACAACTGGGAGGAAGCCGACAAGTTCCGTAAAGCTGTCGGTAAAAAAATTCCAGCCGAAATGGCCGCTCAATATAAAAAATTCACGAAAGGAATTATAGACAATGGTCAAACTCCAGCTTTTGCGGAAAAACTTTGGAAACTTTTTGAACCTTTTCAGGCTTACGGTTTCAATAAAGCCCATGCTGCTTCTTATGGTAAGGTGGCATATCAAACTGCTTACATGAAAGCTAATTTTCCAGTAGAATATATGGCAGCTATCCTAACTGCTGAATCCGGTGATGTTGAGAAAATTTCAGAAATAATCGATGAGTGTAAAAAAATGGAAATTCCAGTTTTACCTCCAAATATCAATGAAAGTTTTGGAGGCTTTACTTGTCTACCTGAAAATTTAAATGAACCAATCAGTGCAAACAATAAAAGTAGAAAAATTCGATTCGGTTTATATACAATCAAAAACCTAGGAACCGATATTTCAGATGCAATTATTGCTGAGCGAAAATTGGCTGGAAAATACAAATCAATTTCAAATTTCTTAGACAGAATCAAACATAAAAATTTAAATAAAAAATCCATGGAAGCTATGATTAAATCAGGCGCCATGGATGAATTTGGAGACCGCGGAGTTTTGCTTTTTAACTTAGAAGATATGCTTGCTTACAACAAAGAACTAGGGAAACAAGCTCAAAATCAAATCTCACTCTTTGGTGGATTGGTGGAAACTTCAGGCCCTAGTTATAAATTAAAATCTGGCACCGATGCTTCTCAAACAGAAAAATTAATTTGGGAAAAAGAATTATTGGGACTTTATATTTCTGGACATCCGCTAGATAGAGTAAAAGATAAACTTGAAAAAAGAGATATAAATATTAAAAAAATAAAAGCTGAAATTGGAAATGGTATGCCCATAATGATTGGTGGCATCATCGAATCTGTCCGACAAGTGATAACCAAAAATAATGACCGTATGGCATTCCTAAAAATTGCTGACCTCACAGACTCCATCGAAGCGGTAGTCTTTCCAAAATTATTTAAAACTTCAATTGATATTTTAGTGGCCGAAAAATGTATCGCTCTCTCAGGTAAAGTCTCTCTCCGAAACGGTGAAAAAAGTATTATCATCGAAGGACTAAAAGAAATATAAACAAGTACTATAATTAAAAAAACCGCGTTTTGAGGCGCGGTTTTATTTTACCAGAAAGGGTTTTTATCCCCTTCTTTGTGAAATCCTGAACTAAAAAATTTTTTCTGAAGGTCTTGGTCATCTTCTAAACCTCCTTCTTTTTTATCCAAAGCCCAGTACGGATCAACCCAATTCTCAAAACGTACAAGAAAAAGAAAAGACAGAGTTACTATCACAAATAACTCATATCCTACGTTTTCAAAATAAGATATAAATAAAAATATCAAGAAAAAAGAAACAAATGCTGCCCATAATATAAATTGAGTTATATCGAGCAGTATATTTCTTATTTTAAGTTGCTCTTGATTGCAACCTTTCATAAAAAGTTTCATACTGCTTTTGTTTTTTAAAAAGTGACAAAGACCACTTTTGATTTATGAATTTAGGAACTATGTATACTTATGTGTAATACCATATTACGGTACATATATCAAATGAGAATTTAATTATACAAACTCATAGCCTTGTCTTTACCTTCAGTAAAAATAGTTTCAAGCGCTTCATTTACTTTTTTAGAAAGCTTTTTAAGCTCCTTAAGTTCTTCATCTTTATATTTTCCTAATAGGAATTTTAGCATCGCCTCTTCGCCTTTTGGTTTTCGTAATTTTCCAGTTGGAGTAGATGGTGCAATTCCTATTCTAATACGGACAAATTCTCGAGATTTTAATTTTTTTATTATTGATTCTAGTCCATTGTGCCCACCCGAACTCCGGTCATAAGATATTTTCATACTACCCAATGGCAAATCGACGTCATCATAAATGACTACAATATCTTTTAAGTTTAATTTATGTTTATCTTTTACAAAAGAAACCGCTATCCCTGAGTTGTTCATAAAAGTTGTCGGCTTGATATACTCAGTAGGTTTTCCTCCTATCAAATCTTTATAATAAAGTAATTTCGTTCCATTGGCAGGCTTCCAATCAATCTTATTTCCAAGAAGAAAATCAAGCATAATCCATCCAGTATTATGTCTTGTCTCTTCATATTCTTCACCTGGGTTTCCTAGCCCAACAACTAATTTCATATTTAATATCATACCAGAAATTCATAATTCTTAATTCGTAATTCGTAATTATGCGATAAAATCGTGCATTGTGTCAAGGCGTATTTGTGATAAAATAGTCAAATATGGAAAATCAAATAAAGAAAACAAATTGGCAGTCGTTTTGGGAATTAGCTAGATTTGCATTAATTGCAATCATAATAGTCATCCCAATTCGAATGTTTGTGGCTCAACCTTTTATCGTTTCTGGCTCTTCTATGGTACCCACCTTTCAAGATGGACAATACCTAGTAGTCGACGAGCTATCATACCTGATTGGATCCCCCAATAGAGGTGACGTAGTAGTTTTCAGAAATCCTAAAGATACTAAAATATTTTTTATCAAAAGAATTATCGGACTTCCTGGAGAGACAGTAGATGTAAAAAGTGATATTAATGAAGTTACTATTACTAACAAAGAAAATCCATCTGGATTTAAACTTGATCAATCATTTATTGTAAATACTGGAGGGATCGATGGACACATGGCCTTAGGGGCAAATGAATATTTTGTTATGGGAGACAATAGACCCGCAAGTTCTGATTCTAGATATTGGGGAGTTGTTCCAAAAAATCTTATGATTGGAAAAGCATTCTTGAGATTATTACCAATTAATAAAATAGCTTATCATCCAGGAAGCTTTAATCTAATTAAATAGTATTATTTTTAATTAAGTGAAAAATAAAAAAAATGAAAACAAAGCAAAACAAAATTAGTGGAAAAGAATTACAGACCCCAAAAGGAATGCGCGATATTATGAATGAAGAGTATTACAACTTCCAAGGTTTTTTTGAAAAAGCTCAAGAGGTAGCAATATATTATGGTTTCAAGCCGATTGAAACACCAATGCTTGAATATGAAAAAGTATTTACTTCTGGCATTGGCGAAGGAACTGATATCATTGATAAAGAAATGTATACGCTAAAAACTAAAGGCGAAGACGTTCTCGCATTGCGTCCAGAACACACTGCTTCACTCATGCGTGCTTACATTGAACACGGAATGCAAACAATGCCACAACCTGTAATGCATTATCAATATGGCCCAACTTTCCGTCATGACAATCCACAACGTGGACGTTACCGACAATTTTATCAATTTGACCTAGATGCTCTTGGTAGTCCAAAAAGTATCATGGATGCACTTGTAATAAAAGTCGGGATGAATATTTTAGAGGAAGCTGGTGCCACCAATCTATCTGTCGATATAAATTCAATCGGTGATAAAGAGTGTCGTAGCGGCTATTTAAAAGAATTGACTAGTTACTACCGAAAAAATATCAGCAACCTTGCTCCCATCGACCGTGAGCGTTTAAAAACAAACCCACTTCGAATTCTTGACTCCAAAGATCCAAAAACAAAAGAAGTGAATGAACAAGCACCAGATTCTGTTAGTTTCCTATGCCCTTCTTGTAAAAAACATTTCAAAGAAGTATTGGAATATTTAGAAGAAATGGGAATTCCTTACAACATAAATAAAAATTTAGTACGAGGTCTTTCTTATTACACTCGTACTGTTTTTGAAGTCATTGAAGAAAATAGTGGTGAAGAAGGATTGCCACTTACTATTGCTGGAGGTGGAAGATATGATTATCTTGCTCGACAAATTGGTGGTAAAAAAGATGTGCCCGCTGTCGGCTTCTCTATCGGAGTAGATAGAATAGTAGCTGCTCCATGGTATAAAAAACTTGCTCCTAGAATTATCAAAAAACCAAAAGTATATTTTGTACAGCTAGGTCCTGAAGCAAAACTAAAAAGCTTAAATGTTATCGAAGTTTTAAGAAAAGCCCACATTCCAATGACTCAATCCTTATCGAAGGATAATTTAGGCTCACAATTAGCTTCGGCTGAAAAGCTCGGTGTTCCTTATGTTTTAATTTTCGGTTTAAAAGAAGCTTTGACTGATTCTGTTATCGTACGTGACATGTCCAACCGCTCACAAGAGACAGTTAAGTTGCCTAAATTGTTGGATTATCTAAAAGAACTAAAATAAAAAAATGTTGAAAAAAATTGTTCAAAAATCAGATAATGTTTTGAGAAAAGAAACAAAAGAAATTTCAATATCTCAGATTAAAACTCCAAAAATCCAAAAGATATTAAAAGAAATGTCTGATGCCCTTTTTAGTCAAAATGACGGAGTAGCCATCGCTGCTCCCCAAATCGGATATTCGTTAAAAATATTTGTTGTGGCAGGAAAAATGTTTGATAAAGATTTCTTAAGAGGAGAAGGCGTTATCAATAAAGCAAGAAAAGACCTACCACCTGATTTAGTTTTTATCAATCCTGTAATTTCAAAATTATCTCGTGAAAAAGATTGGGTGCCAGAAGGCTGTCTTTCTGTCAGATGGCTTTATGGCAACACTTATCGATCAAAAAAGGCAACCATTACAGCATATGATGAGAATGGTAAAAAATTTACTCGAGGCGCCTCAGGATTGCTGGCTCAAGTTTTTCAGCATGAAACAGACCATTTAAAAGGAGTACTTTTCATTGATCACGCTAAAGATATCAAAGAAGAAACACCTATTAAATAATACAAAGAAAAAACTTAAACAATAATGGAAAAAAATTCAAAATTAAATTTCGTTTTTTGGGGAACGCCAGATGTAGCATCTGAAACTTTAGAAATTCTTAAAAAGAATGGTTATGTTCCATCGCTTATTGTGACTGCTCCAGACCGACCACAGGGGCGGAAAATGCTAATTACTCCTCCACCCGTAAAAGTTTGGGCAATAGAGAATAATATTCCTTACCTTCAACCCGAAAATTTAAAGGGAGGGATAGATATTGTTTTTCGAAACATTGGAAGACGTGACGGCGCCGAACATAGCAAATCTTCAGCAGAAGATTTTTGTGGTGAGCAGAATATTCCAGATTTATTTTTGGTAGTTGCTTACGGGAAAATAATGCCAGAAGAATTATTGAATTTACCCAAACTTGGCTCTTTAAATATTCACTATTCTTTACTTCCAAAATATCGTGGTGCTTCCCCTGTCGAATCTGCGATTCTTGCTGGTGATACTGAGACTGGAATCTCAATTCAAAAAATGATATATAAAATGGATGCTGGTCCAATGGTAGCTCAAGAAAAAGTTGTAATATTGCCTGATGAAAAAGCTTCCGAATTACGCACTAAATTAATTAAAATAGGTGGTGAATTGTTAGTTAAAACTTTACCTGATTTTATAAATAATAAAATCACACTAACTCCTCAAGAAGAAACAAACGCCACTCATTGTAAAAAAATAAAAAAAGAAGATGGACTCATTGATTTAAATGATGACCCTATAAAAAATTACAACAAATTTAGAGCCTATGCTACTTGGCCTCGAACTTTCTTTTTCCGGGATGGAAAAAGAATAATCATAACTAATGCAAAATTAGAAAATGGTACATTTAAAATTTTGAAAATAATTCCAGAAGGAGGAAAGGAGGTTCTCCATAGAAACTAGATACAAAAATACATTTTATCTTGATATCGAAAGATACACATTTTTTGATCCATTTGGCATATTCAATATTACAATATCGATTAGACCAGGACTACCCAAGCTAACATCTTTACTGCTTTCATTCTTTTTAACAGGTGAACCATAAATTTCTTCCTGCCCAGGATTATTTTTAAGAATATCAGACACACTTAGTCCTAATGTTTTCATTGCAGAAGAATACGTAGTAAAAATTTGCGTTGAATCTTCTTTTGTTATGTAGTGCAACTCTGCTCTTCCTGGAAACGTGACACTATCTCCATATTTTGTTGTAGTTCTACTATCTGTAATTGATACATAAGTAATATCAGAATCCTGGGGTAATGGAAAACCAGTAGGAAATTCTGTTTTTACTTCTTTTAATTTTAATAAATCTACAGGTGGTAATTTTGACCTTTCACTTAGATATCCTTCTAAATTTGCTTGCTGGTTGCTTGGTTTTTTGTACATTGTATAAGAAGAAATAATAATT
>JBAXFW010000004.1:0-17364 GCA_037139635.1 bacterium
AAAGAATTTATATGAAAATAAAATCAACAGTAAAAAAAATTTGTGATAATTGTAAGATGGTAAAAAGAAAGAGGCATTTACGAGTAATTTGTTCGAACCCTAAGCATAAGCAAAAACAATAATTATATGAGAATACTTGGAATAACAGTACCAAACGAAAAAAGATTAGAAATTGGATTAACTTGCGTATACGGCATTGGGATTTCTTCTGCTCGTAAAATATTAGATCAAGTAGGAATTGATAGAGGTAAGCATGCCAAAGATTTAACTCCTGAAGAAGAAAATAAAATAAGAACTATAATCGAAAGTATGAAGATAGAAGGAAATTTAAAAAGAGAAGTTTCCGCGAATATCAAAAGATTGAAAGATATCAAGACATACAGAGGAGTTAGACATATGAAGAGATTACCAGTACGAGGACAGCGAACAAAGACAAACTCAAGAACAGTCAGAGGAAATGTTCGAAAGACAATGGCCTCAGGTAAAAGAAAAGAAAGTAAGACATAATTCTATAATTTCAATATAAATAAAATTAATTAAAATGGGAAAAACAAAAATTACAACAGAAAAAGAAGAAGCTACGAAAGATGGAGCAGAAACTAAAGTAACTGCTAGTAAGACGCCTAAGAAAAAAATTACTTCTGGTATTTTTTTTGTAGATGCAACCTTTAATAATACCAAAGTTCTTTTTGCTGATAAAGGAGGAAATACTTTATTTTGGTCAAGTTCCGGTTCTCTTGGTTTCAAGGGTGCTAAAAAAGGAACTCCTTTTGCTGCTTCAAAGGTTGGAGAAGTTATCGGAAGCAAAGCAAGTATATTAGGAGTAAAAGATGCAGATGTTGTTGTAAGAGGAGTAGGGTCTGGTAGAGAGCCTGCAATCAGAGCCTTTATGGCTTATGGTATAGAAATTACTTCTATTAAAGATGCAACCCCAGTTCCACACAATGGTCCAAAAGCAAAGAAGCCAAGAAGAGTTTAATAAAATTAGGAATTATTAATTACGAAATCAAAAATGATAACTAAACCAAAATTTAAAATTTGCAGAAGATTAGGTCCCGGAGTTTATGACAAATGTCAGACATCGAAGTTTTCTAGTACTTCTGGCAAGTTTATCGGCCCTGGCGCAAAGCGTCCAAAGGCTCTTTCTGAATATGGAGCACAGCTTATTGAAAAACAAAAAATAAGATTTTCATACGGAATTTCAGAACGTCAACTTTCAAATTATGTTAAGAAGGCAACTCAAATCAAGGGAGCAGGAACTGCTATAAAGTTTTATGAAGACCTTGAATCTCGTCTTGATAATACTATTTATCGTATGGGGCTTTCAAATAGTCGAAGGGGCAGTAGACAGATGGTTTCCCATGGACACTTCATTGTTAACGATAAAAGAGTTACTATTCCTTCTTACGAAGTTAAAGTTGGAGATGTTATAAAAATTCGTGAAGGATCAAAGACAAAGAAAATTTTTGATAATTTGGCTGATAGATTAAAAGATTATACAGCACCTACTTGGGTTTCTTTTGATGCTGTAAAGTTGGAAGGAAAAATTTTAGCAAAACCAAAAAATGTTGAAACCTTCCTTGACTTAAACGCTGTGCTTGAATTTTACAGTCGTTAATTTGTTTGAAATTAAGTTTTTATTATTAAGTTTAAAATTTTTATAAAAAAATATGCCTGAATATAAAATAATTATGCCTTCCAAGCCTCGTATTGTGCTAGAAGAAGGTAATAAAGGAGTATTTGAAATAGATGGCTTATACCCTGGCTATGGTCATACTTTAGGTAATTCTCTAAGAAGAATTATTCTTTCTTCTCTACCTGGTGCTAGTGTTACATCAATTAAAATTGATGGCGTTTCTCATGAATTTTCTACCATGGAAGGTATTAAGGAGGATGTTATCACAATAATTTTAAATATAAAGAAACTTCGTTTTAAGATGTTATCCGATGAACCACAGACTGTTACTCTTGCTGTCAAAGGACCCAAGGAAGTTACAGCAAAGGATTTAGTCGTAAGTGGACAAGTTGAGGTTCTAAATGAAGATCAATACATTGCTGAAGTTACTGGTAAGGTAAATTTAAATATTGAATTAAAAATCGAAAAAGGCTTAGGCTTTATTCCAAAAGAAATTATGCAAAAAGATAAAGTTGATATTGGCACTATCGCTGTCGATGCAATTTTTACTCCTATTCGTAGAGTTTCTTATGAAGTAGAAAATATGCGTGTAGGGGACAAGACAAATCACAACCGTCTTCGAATTGCAATTGAAACTGATGGAACCTTAACTCCACGTATAGCTCTTACTCGTTCTATCGAAATAATGATTAATCAACTGAAAGCAATTGTTGATTTTAAGGAAGAAGAAATAGTTGAAGAAAAAATAGTTAAAAGTGAAATTAAAAATAAAGAAAATGAAAATGAAGAAGAAAAATCTGAAGATGATTTCACAGATATTTTAAAAACTAGAACAGACAATCTTGATTTATCAACTAGAACCTTAAATGCTTTAACTGCTGCAAACATTCGTACACTTGGAGGTTTGGCTAGAAAAAGAAGAGAGGATCTTCTTGAGGTTGAGGGAATCGGAGAAAAAGGAATTAATGAAATTAAAAAAGTTTTAAGTAAATACGGTTTTAACTTGAAAGAATAATATATATTTATGAGACACCATAATACTAAAAGAAAATTTGGAAGAGAGAAAAATCAAAGAAATGCGTTGATAAATTCTTTAGCACTCAATTTGATTGTGCGAGAAAAAATCAAAACAACTGAACCGAAAGCAAAGGAGTTGCGTCCTTTTATTGAAAAAATAATTACACGTGCTAAGAAGAATGATTTAGCATCAAGGCGCTTGGTGATTTCAAAACTTTCAAACAGAAGTAAGGAAGTTAAAAAAGTTTTTGATAAAATTGCTCCAAAATATCAGGATATTAGTGGAGGATATACCAGAATTATAAAATTAGGAGCAAGAAAGTCAGATGGTGCAAAGATGGCTATTATTGAATTTATTTAATTAATAAAATAGTATGAAAAAACAAGACAAGAAAGAAGAAAAAATAATAGACGCAAGTGGCATTACCCTAGGAAGAGTATCAACCTCAATTGCTATGTCTTTAATGGGTAAAACAAAACCATCATTTGAACGAAATGTTTATTCTGGAATTGTAGTTAAAGTTATTAATGCAGGTAAAATAAAAATTACAACAAAAAAATTAGAAGAAATTACACATAAGAGATATTCGGGATACCGAGGTGGTCTTAGGATTCTAAAAGGTACGGAAACTTTGGAAAAGAAGGGAATGAGAGAATTAGTTAAGCTTGCAGTATTTCAGATGCTTCCCGACAATAAAATCAGACGAGAAATGATGAAAAATTTAACAATTCAAGAATAATTAATATATGGATAAGGAAAAAAAGACAACTAAAGAAAATTTCATTGAAGCAGTTGGAAGAAGAAAGACTTCCACAGCTCGTGTGCGAATAACTCCTGCAACTAAAGCAAGTTTTGTTGTGAATGAGAAAGATGCGAAAGATTATTTTAAAACTGAGGATCAACGTCGCTTAATTCAGGACCCAATCGTTAAGGGTTTAACATCTCCCACTGGTAAGCCTGGAACTAAATGGGCAATAGAAGTTAGGGTTAAAGGAGGAGGAATACATTCTCAAGCTGAAGCAGTGCGTCACGGTCTTGCTCGAGCTTTAGTTTCAGATGATTTAGAGCTTAGGGGTAAAATGAAAACACTCGGATACTTAAAACGAGATCCAAGAGCTAAAGAAAGAAGAAAGTTCGGATTAAAGAAAGCTCGAAAAGCCCCACAGTGGTCAAAACGTTAATTTCAAAAAAATCCTTCACAAATGTGGAGGATTTTTTAATTTATGATAAGATAGCTATATATGAATAAAGATGATAAAGAAGAAGTTGTAGATGTAAAGGAAACAGAAAATACAAAGAATGAAACAGTGTCGGACGACACAGAGGTTTTAGAGTTTGAATTTAATGATGACGGGGAAGAAGACTTAAAAAAAACTATTAAAAAATTTAGAACTGAATTGGCAAAAATTAAAAAAGAAAAAGAGGAATACTTAGTTGGTTGGCAAAAAGAGCGAGCTGATTTTGTAAACTATAAAAAGCAAGAAGATGACCGACGGGCTCATTTTTCAGAATCAATGCGTGAAAGAATTTTGACTAGATTCTTAACTGTGATGGATAGCTTTAATATGGCATTTGCCAACAAAGAAGCATGGGCGAAAGTAGAAGAAGGGTGGAGGGTTGGTGTTGAATATATATATGCTCAACTAAATACTGTCTTTGAAGAATATGGTGTTAGGGGAGTCGGAGAAGAAGGAGAATCGTTTGATCCAAATATTCATCAGTCTATCGAAATGGTTTCGACTGACAAAAAAGAATTGGATCATAAAATTGCTGAAGTTATTCAGAAAGGATATAAATTAGGAGAGAGAGTAATACGACCTGCTCGTGTAAATGTTTTTGAATATCATGAAGAATAAAATAAAATTTCTATAATTTTTCTAAAAATTAAATAATAAATAAAAAATAAATCTACGCCTAGGCGTAGATTATACATATGACATGTTTGCTCATAAAGTGGTATGAATTAGAATATTTGCAGTAAGATAATTTTTAAGTTATATTAAAAAACCTGATAAATTTATCAGGTTTTTTTATTTTTTAATCTTGCATGTGGATAACTTTTAATTTGTAAAATTTTGGCTTTTCAGATTCCGCTATTTTCTTCTCTTTTTTTGGACGAATTGGTTTCTCTCCGGACTCAATTTGTTTGATAATTTTCTCTAAATCTTCAGCTAAATATACTCGATAATTACTAATAGGGTGTCTTTTTGCGGACAGTTTTCCGTCACGATCCCAGTTGCGAAGAGTGAGCTTGGATACTCCTAGCATCTCTGATGCTTGTTTAATATTTATATATTTATGCTCCATTGGGATAGTATACCTTACTAAACATTACTAAGCAAATATAATTCTTTATAATCTCTAGTAATGTTTTTAAATTAGAAATATATTTCAAGGAAAATCTTTGAATCTATCTATTTTTGTGTTTCAATTTTTTCAGCTATATCGAAGTATGTTATTAGGCAAATTATTTCTAAGATTAACCATAAATTTTAATTATTTGATTATTGGAAAAATTAGACTAATTGGTCTTTTTGTAGTCATATAAACAGATTATTTATTTGTGTTTTTATGACAGGTTTTATCTGTAAATAAACTAGGAAAATGCTGTATTTTGTAATTGTTTTAACTAAACAGATAGCTTATAATTATGTGGTATTAAAAATAAAAAAAATGGTAAAAAAACTTTTTATAAATATTTTTTCAAAAAGAAAAATTAAATTAATAAATATGAAAAAAATTCCCCCCGAAAGGCGAGGGGAATTTTCGGTTTTCAGAAAAATGAAATTTAGATTTAAAAAGGAAAAAAATCAAAAATTAACAAATCAATTAAAAAAAATTAAAAATCAAATGAAAAAAATATTACAAAAATTAAATAATAAAATCAAAAGTACTTATTTAGAAAGAACTATTTTTGTTAAAAGAAGTATGTATAGGCAAGACCTATGCAAAGGAAAATTTTCTGTTGGTTTTGTTTTTCTTTTTGTTATTTTTTCATTTTTAATAAATTTAAATTTTGTTTCAGCAGCGGATACAACTCCACCAACCGTGAATTTGACCTATAGTTCAAATCCAGCAAAAGTAGGCATTGAAACAATTACGGCAACTTATTCAAAAGCAATTACTACTGTGCCGAATATTAGTATTAATCAACCTGGAAGTACTGACATAACTACTCAAGCGATGACAAGTGCCGGAGGAAATGTGTATACATTTAATTATACTGTTGTAGCTGCGAATGGTTCTACTTATGTTGATGGCGCTACTACGGTTTCTCTTTCTGCTACTACAGATGCTGTTGGTAATATTTCAAGTGCACCAACAAATAATACTTTTACAATTGATACAACGGGGGCAACGCCGGCGATTACTTATAGCTCGAACCCAACTAAGGTGGGAACTGAAACAATTACTGCAACATACGCAGAACCAATAATTAGTGCGCCTACTATTAGTATTAATCAACCAGGAACGACTGATATTTCAAACGCTACTATGAATAATGCAGGAGGGTCAAGCTGGGCAATTAGAACAGCATCAGCAGCAAATGGCTGGTCTTCTGTAACTTATGGTAACGGTGTTTTTGTAGCTGTATCTGCCAATGGGACAAATAGGGTAATGACTTCCGTTGATGGCACAACGTGGATTGCAGCAACTGCGGCAGAAGCAAATACCTGGAATTCAGTTATTTTTGGTAACGGTCTTTTTGTTGCTGTTTCTGGTGATGGAACACATCGAGCTATGACATCTACTGATGGTATAACTTGGACAGCCCAAACAGCAATATCTGGAAATTGGTTTTCTGTCACTTATGGAAATAATTTATTTGTTGCATCTGGTGATGGGAAAATAATGACATCCCCCGATGGAATAACTTGGACAGCAAGAACTGCTACTTCGGCTTATAATTGGAGAGGTGTAACGTTTGGTAATAATCTTTTTGTTGCCAGTGCTTATGATTCAATAATGACATCCCCCGATGGAATAACTTGGACAGCAAGAACTGCAGTCACTGGTACAAATCTTTGGTACTCAGTTGTATATGGAAATGGAACTTTTGTTGCAGTTTCCCAAGGTGGGACAAATAGAGTGATGACTTCTCCCGATGGAACAACTTGGACAGCAAGAACTGCAACAGAAACAAATACTTGGAACTCAGTAACTTTTGGTAACGGCCTTTTTGTTGCAGTTTCTGGTGATGGAACTAACAGAGTGATGACTTCATCCGATGGAATAACATGGACAGCAAAAAATGTAGCATCTACAAATGGTTGGTCATCTGCAGTTTACGGCAACGGTATATTTGTTGTTGTTGCTAATTCGGCTTCAGGTTTAGATAGAGTTATGACTGCTCCTGCTTTTGTATACTCATATAATTATATTGTAAATAATACTACTGGTTCTACATACATAGATGGCTCAGCAAATGTTAGTTTGTCTGCAACAGCAGATTTGGCAGGGAATGTGTCAACAGCTCCAACTGGAAATACTTTTACCATTGATACAACTAGTCCAGCAGTTTCGATTACTTATTCAAAAAATCCAGTAGGCGTAGGAACTAATATAATTACAGCAAGTTATTCAGAAGCAACGGCGACAGCGCCGACAATTAGTTTAGCTCAACAAGGAAGTGCGACGATTACAAATGCAACGATGGTTACTCCTGCAAGTGTGTGGACGGCGAGAAGTGCATCAGAAGCAAATACTTGGAGTTCTGTGGCATATGGTAATGGAGTTTTTGTTGCGGTTTCATCTGATGGTACACATAGAGTTATGACATCATCTGATGGAATAACTTGGACAGCAAGAAGTGCAGCGGAAGCAAATACTTGGAATTCTGTCACTTATGGAAATAATCTTTTTGTAGCAGTTTCTAGTGGTGGAAATGGATCACACTATATTATGACCTCTCCCGATGGAATAACGTGGACAGTAAGAACTGCAGCGGAATCAAATGGTTGGGTGGCTGTCACTTATGGAAATAATCTTTTTGTAGCAGTATCTTATGATGGAGTACATAGAGTCATGACTTCTCCCGATGGTATAACTTGGACATCGCAAACGGCCGCAAGCGTGGCTTCTTGGAGATATATAACTTATGGTAATGGTATTTTTGTTGCATTTTCAAACAATGGCGATGTTATGATTTCTCCTGATGGAATAACTTGGATAACTCGAATTATAACTTCAAAAAATTGGAGTTCTGTAACCTATGGTAATGGTCTCTTTTTGGTAGTTGCAAGTGGTACTAGTTGGATGGCTACTTCACCCGATGGTATAAATTGGATAATGAGATATGTAATGCCTTCATATGCTGGAACAGGAGGAAATTGGAGTTCAGTAACTTATGGCAATGGTCTCTTTGCTGCAGTTGCATCTTTCCGTAATAGTAATTTAAGACAAATAGCTACTTCACCAGATGGTATAACTTGGACTTCACAAACTGAGACAGAAGCAATTGCTTGGAGTTCAGTAACTTATGGCAATGGTATTTTTGTGGCAGTTGCTGGCAGTGGAATAAATAGAGTTATGACATCACCAGCTGGTTATACTTATAATTACACAGTCAATCAAGCCAATGGAAGTACTTATAAAGACGGTACTGCTACTGTTAGTTTATCTTCTGTAAATGACTTGGCTGGAAATGCTGCAGGTGTCCCGATAAATAATACTTTTGAAATTTCAACCGTTGGTGCAAATGTAGCACTTACATATAGTAAAAATCCTGCAGGGGCAGGCGTAAATACAATTACGGCAACTTATTCAAAAGCAATTACTACTGTGCCGAATATTAGTATTGATCAGCCAGGAACAGTTGATGTTGCAACTCAACCGATGATAAGTGCTGGAGGAAATGTATATACATATTCATATACTGTAGTTAAAGCAAATAGTAGTACTTACATCGATGGAACAACAAATGTTTCTTTGTCATCGACTGTTGATAGTCTTGGAAATGTTTCGATGGCACCTACTGGTACTACTTTTGTGACCGATACTACTAATCCAACAGCAGGAATTACATATTCGATAAATCATGCAGTTAAATCGGGAGATTCTCAAATAATTACTGCGACATTTAGTAAAGCAATAGCAGACGCTCCTGTGCCCCAAATTGCAATTTCAGGATCAAATACTTTAGCACTTACCAATATGACAAAAGTAGATGCGACTCATTATACATATACTCATACCATAGGAGCAGGGAATGGAATTTCGACAATAACTCTTAATACTGGTACAGATCTAGCTGGAAATATTATTACAACAGTTCCAACTTCTGGGGCAACTTTTGTAATAGATAATATTTTGCCGACAGCTTCAATTGCAACAATTTGTAGTACGAGTGGTAATGGTTGCACAGTGGCAGGACAAAATGCTAGTCCACAAGAATCGTATATGGTACATACAATTGGTGGCACAGCAGGAGATGAAGTAAGCGGTTCAGGACTTAACGCTGTAAATATTTCTATTAAAGATACAACAACTAGTAAATGGTACAACGGTTCAACTTTTACTAGTGTATCTGAAAATTATTTAGGAGTTACTGGAACTACAACTTGGAGTTATGATAATTCAATTGCTCCACTGACAATTGGTGACGTTTATTTAATTAATATAAAAGTATTAGATGGAGCACTCAATCAAACAATCGTGCCACTTACTTTTAAATTTACGAATTCTCCACCAACAGTTTCAAATGTAATAGCAAGTGAAAATTCAACTGGTTTAGTAACTGTTGGTTATGATGTCACTGATATTGAATCGACACAAACAACAAATTCATTATTTTATAAAGTAGGAACTTTGAGTGGGGGAATTTCAAATAGTGATTCTTCAATTACATTATCAGATGGAACATATTTTCCAACAACGGGAACGATTTTGATTGATGATGAGATGATAACTTACACTAGTAAAATAGTTAATACTTTAGGAGGCCTCGTTCGAGGAGCAATAAGTACAACTGCATTTACTCATAATGCAAATGCTGATGTGTACCTTAAAGCAAATTCTGCTACTGGAAATGGAATTGGATTATCAAATAAAGGTACTGGTAAAAATATTACTTGGCAAGCTAATGCTGATGCTGATGGATTTGAAAATGCTACTGAGATAATTAAAGTAGTCGCTAATGATGGCGCGGCAGGATCAATGATCGGTTCTGCTATTTCACCTTCGTTTATTTTAGATGCAAAGAAGCCGACAGCAGTAGTAACTTTTGATGCTGGAGTGGCAGGAGCTACAAATAGTGCCACAATTACGATTCCAATGCCGACAGATATTTCAGCATTGC
Organism: bacterium; assembly: GCA_037139635.1. Taxonomy (GTDB): domain Bacteria; phylum Patescibacteriota; class Minisyncoccia; order Phycocordibacterales; family UBA9973; genus UBA9973. The sequence goes on from JBAXFW010000004.1 coordinate 9,952, forward strand.
AATATAAAATTAGTGATGATGCTGCAACAGAAACAAATCCAAAAGATACTGGTTGGGTTTCAATAGTAGGTGCGACGACAATACCATGGACTTTTGATTCTGATATTGAAGCGAAAACTATTAAATATCAATATCGAGATTCTTATGGAAATATAAGTACAGAACAAACTACAGCTACTCAGATTCCGGTACCTTCTTCTTCTTTTATTGTGCAAGATACTTCCAATCTTTCAATTCCTTCATATGATATGTATATCGGTTGGCAAGCTGCAAGTGTCAATGGATTTGCATCTTACAAATTAGAAAAAGCAACTTCAAATGATAATATTACTTACTCGACATATCAAACAATTGTTGATGCAAGTTTTAGCGTTGTCGGTTCGAACTATTATGTTTATCGAAATTTAGATTCAAGTAAATTTTATAGATTTCGATTATCTGTGATTGGAACAAATGGAAATAATTCTGTCAGATCAAATTCATACATTACAACAAAACCTGATGGAGTACAAAACTACGGTGAAGGTGGAGGAGGAAGTGTCGCTACAGCTTCAAAAGTTGAAAACGTTGTCGTAACTCAAAATGTAGATAAAACTGTAACCGTAAATTATAAACTAACTGATACGTCAGTTAGTAAAAAGGTGAACCCAACATATGAAGGATATTTATTTTATAATATTGGAATTATTTTACCTGAGAATTCATTTTCAAATAATTCTTTAACTTTAAGTGATGCTTCAAAATTAAAATCTTCTGGTTATATTCAAATAAATAATGAAGTAATAAAATACACAGGTAAAAATGGAAATATTTTAACAGGCTTAGTTCGAGGCACTTGGCCAACAGATATTTCTAACGGAAGAGCAACTAGAACTGATACTATTTTCTTTGCTGGAACTCCGGTGTGGATTATGGCAAATGGAGCGACTCCAATTGCAATTAGTAATATGACGATATCAGCAGGACAGAATGGTACGATTGCTTGGAATACTTACAATGAGACAAATTTAGCAGGTTCAGCATATCCAAATACCGGAATTAAAGTTTTAGTTCACGATAACCAAGATGCTGGATCTGGTCCTCTTTCAACTCAAAATGATTTTTCTGAAAATGGAATTTTAAGTTCGCTTGACTTAACTGCTCCAGTTTTAAATTTTAGCACTACGAGTTCATTTGGACTTGAAAGTGTAACTCCTGTAACACTTACTTTAAATTTAGCTCGAGCTTATCCACTTGATACTACTGTTTCATATTCTTTGACTGGCACAGCGACAAGTGGGTCCGACTATACCTTGAGTGCTGGCACGGCTACAATTTTAGCAGGACAAACAACTGCTAATATTTCTATTCCAATAATAAATGATACCTTAAAAGAGTCAGATGAAACAATCATTGTAACATTGTCTAATCCGTTAAATGCTATTTTGGGAACTAGTTCTGTCTATACTTACACAATTACAGATGATGATAATTTACCAACATTACAATTTACAAACGCAAGTTTGTCTGGACTTGAAAGTGTCACTAATGTTAATATTCCAATTAATCTTTCAGAATCGACTGGTACAAGCACTACTGTTGATTACTCTATTTCTGGTACTGCAAGCGGTAGTCTTGATTACACATTGGCTAATGGGACCCTAACAATTCCCAAAGGAGAAACAAATACAAATATTTCTCTTCCCATTATCAATGACACCCTTAAGGAAGGAGATGAAACAGTAATCATTACTTTATCAAATGTAGTAGGGGCGATTCTTGGAACTAATTCTATTTTTACTTATACAATAACTGATGACGATAGTTTGCCAACCATTGGATTTACAAATACAAATTCTTCTGGACTAGAAAATATAAGTTCAGTAGATATTCCAATTACCATTCCTGCTATTTATCCTGAAGATATTACTGTAGCGTATTCTGTTATTGGAGGTAGTGCAGAAGGCAATGGTGTCGACTATACTTTAGATGATGGTATAGCTACGATTAAAGCTGGAACAACTAGTACAAATATTAATTTAAGTATTGTAGACGATACTATCTCTGAAGTAACAGAAACGATTGAGATTAAACTTGCTAATCCTACGAATTCAATTCTTGGAACTAATTTTGTTTACACATATTCTATTCTTGATAATGAAATAGCAGTTACGGCAATAAGTGGTAGTGAAATAAAATCTACTAGTGCCGTAATTACTTGGACGACTTCGGATTATGCTACTTCTGTAGTATCTTATGGAAAAACTTTACCAGAACCAGATGCAACTTATGATTTGACTAAAATAAGTCAAGATATGGTTTTGAGTCATAGAGTTTATCTTTCAAACTTAACTCCTGCGACAAAATATTTTTTCAAAACAGAATCTACTAATCTTGCTGGCGACATTACTACTTCCACTTCTGATTTTACAACAAATGCAGGGCCAGTACTTTCTTTAGTAAGCTCCGGAAATATTACAGACACACAAAGCACTATAACTTGGACGACTGATATTCCAGCAACTTCTCGGGTAATATATTTTACAAAACTTGATTTGAGTGATGCAACAACTCTAGGGAATGATGAATTGGTTAATAGTCATTCTGTTAACTTAACTCCATTTGAAGCAGTAAAAACATATTACTTTAAAGTTGAATCTAGTGATGCATTAGTGAATGGGAACATAGGTGAAGAAAGTAACAGTGAAGCTTATTATACTTTTACAACATTGTCTGACATGACTCCTCCTAAAATTACAGAAATTTCTGCTCCACTCATTTCTTCAGCCTCAGTTGCAGTAATTTGGAAAACAAACGAGCAAGCTGATGGACAAATATTGTATGGAAAAGAAACTGGAGTTTACAACAATAACACTACATTAAATACAAGCCTAGTATTAAATCATATTGCCACAATTGATGGACTTATTCCAACAACGAATTATTATTATGTTGTCAAGTCGAAAGACCTTAATGGTAATTTAGCAACTTCAAATGAGCAAGTAGTAAAAACTACAGAAGAAGCAGTCGTTGTCGCAAGGAGTGGAGTATTACAAGAAGTATACGACGCACTCTCAGTAGAGAATGAAGCCAATAAAGCAAAATTAAAAGCTCAAAAATCTGAATTACCTATTATTTCAAACATTACCGTTTCAGAGGTTACTGCATTTGGAGCTACAATAAATTTTGACACAGACAAAGATACAATCGCTTTCGTTGATTATGGAAAAGAAACAAATGTTTATTTAAAAACTGAGGGAGATTCTGTTTGGAATAAAAAGCATGCAATTAAACTTACGGGTCTAAATTTTGGTACAGATTATTATCTAAAAGTAAAAGCTGTTGATAAATTTAGTAACTTAGCAACTTCAGATGAGAAAATTTTTAAAACTAAATTCTTTACAGAGGATCTTTCGGGTCTTACTAAGATAGATAACATTGAACAATTTCAAGCTGAGATTGAATCAACAATAGAATCTATTTTACCATCACTTGTTCCTCCTTTTATTGAAAAACCTGTCATTTCTGGAATAACTGAAAGTAGTGCTGTGGTTACATTCAAAACAAATATTAAATCTTATCCAATCGTTAATTATACGACAGATGTAGGCTTTGATATTACTAAAGAAAAACCATACGACGGAGAGATGTCAGACACAACTGGGAAAAATTTAGTACATACCTTACAGTTGATTGGATTGAAACCAAATACAAAATATCATGTGATGGCTAAAGCATTTTCTTTCCCACAAGTAATAGGTAAATCGGAAGATATAAGTTTTTCAACTGCTGCCTCAAAAATTAAAGCATCAGTCGTTGATCGCAAGAATGATTCTTTCACTGTTGTATGGACTACCGATGATCCGACTTCTTCAATTGTTGAATATAAAAATACAAAAAATGGAAGAACTGACAAAATGACGGATGCTGCAAAAAATACTTCTCACTCAGTTAAAGTAGAGAATTTAATTCCTGGTACGACTTATGAGGTAACTGTTTCAGGAATAAATAATATTGGAAATATGGTTGAGGGAGGAGAGCCAATTATGGTAAATACTTCTACTGATGTTGTGCCACCTGTTATTTCTAACTTTAAAGTGGATAGTGCTTTGGTAATAGGTCGTACTGACCGAACTCAAACAATAGTATCTTGGACAACCGATGAGCCTGCTACTTCAGTCGTAACTTATGAAGAAGGTTCAGGTTCTCCTGATAAAGCACTTGCTAATAAAAAAGACGATGCTGAGTTGACAGTAAGTCATGTAGTGATTCTTACTACTTTAAAACCAGGCACCGTATATAGATTTCAGGTTGCTTCAACGGATGATGCAAATAATATTACCAAGCTTCCAATTCGTACGATTATTACCCCTCGTCCAAATGAATCAATTGTCGATGTTATCTTTAAAAACTTTGATGAAACATTTAACTTTTTGAAGAATGTGAAGTAGAATAGTAATATGATTAAAAAAGTATATATTAGCTTTCTAATTATATTTGTATTTTTAATAGGCACACCAACTGGCCCACTTTTTACTTTTGCCTCTTCGTCAATTGGAACCATTGACAATGTTTACAAATATGCGAAAGGAGTTGATACTAGTAACTTGAAAATAAATATGGGACTCTTTAAAGGTAGTGTCAATGTGGTAGTTACTGATACAGAAATTACTGGGTTTGGTTGGGGGGAAAATATTGGATGGATAAACTTTGCTCCCAAAAATGGAGGAGTGATGAATAATGGGGAGGGGATTTTGTCAGGAACGGCGACTAGTGAACTTGGTGGAATAATTGATTTTAAACCAACAGGAAGCGGGGTTACGATTAGCTCATCGGGAGATTTTTTAGGATATGCATTGAGTGAAAAATTAGGGCGTATATCTTTTAATTGCTCGAACGACGATTCATGTGCGATAGATGACTATAAGGTTAAAACAGACTGGCGTCCTATTTCTGTTCGAGGTATGCCCGAAGTTCCACCTGAAATTTTGCCAGTAGTACCCCCAGATGACGTTGTGCCTCCAGTAGAAGATACTCTAGTCGTAACTCCACCAAATGGAACAGGAATAGTCACGCCAGTTCCACAGCCGATTCTTGACTATGGTCAATATCAAGGGGGAGATAAAATTAATTATTCAAAAAATAGTTCAACTTTTACTCAAAATAATAATAACGTTGGTTATCAAGATGGACTATTGAATAGTGCTGTTGTTTCAAATATTGCAGAAGCAACGAAAGAGGCTAGTTCTTTTGTTCAAAAAAAAACTATTGAAATTAAAAAAGAAGCAGTGATACTTGTAAGTACTCCTGCTGTAGATATTTCCACAAAGACACTTACGACGGTTGGAGTTGCGGGTGGAAGTACAGCAATAGTATCTTCTTTTGCCGGCAGTGCTTTTGCTTTTTCTGAAATTTTATTAAATTTTTTAAGAATTTGGAGTTTGTTCCTATCAGCGATTGGGCTTAGAAAAAAGACTAAACCATGGGGTACTGTTTATGATAGTGTCACAAAGCAACCAATTGACCCTGCTTATGTTGTTCTTCAGGATAAAAACAATAAAGAAATTGCAACTTCTATTACAGATTTTGATGGACGTTACGGTTTTCTCGTAACAAAAGATGCATATAAAATATATGTTCGTAAAAATAATTATTCTTTTCCATCACGAAAGCTTTTTGGTAAAAAAGAAGATGAATTGTATCAGAACCTTTATTTTGGAGATTTTTTAGATTTGAAAGAAGATGAATTAATTATTAAAAATATTCCGATGGATCCAGAAAAATTTGACTGGAATGAATTTGCAAAAAAGGATAAAAAATTATTTAAATTTAATTCTCCATATGCTCGTTTTTTTGCCAGGATTTCTAATATTTTATTTTATTTTGGTTTTGTATTAGCATTATTCCTTTTAATAATTAATACTTTTAATTATTATAATTTAGCTATTATTTTAATTTACCTAGTCCTTTTGCTTATGAGAATTGTTGGAGTAAAAGTTAAATCTTATGGAAAAATTTCAGAAAAAGAAAGTGGAGCTCCTTTGTCCTTTGCTGTTATTAGAATTTTTAATAAAGGACATGAGAAGGAAAGTATACATAGAGTAGCTGATAAATACGGACGTTATTATTGTTTATTGCCAAAAGGGGAATACTATATAACAATTGAAAAAAAGAATAACGATGAATCTTATACTAAAATTTATACTTCTGAAAACTTTATTTTAAATAAAGGTATCTTGAATAAAGATTTTAGGCTTTAATATATAGGTTTATTTTAACTATATATTTTGGATATTATTTGCTATAATATGTTTATTAGGGTTCAAAATAATAAGGTGAAAACGGAGACAAATAAAAAGAAAATAAAGATTCTATTAATTGACGATGACGAAACGATGTCAATTTATTTTAGAGATGTTTTCTGGATTCACGGGAAGGGTGATATTTATAACGTTGCAACCGTGCCTTCAATAGAGGAGGCGGAAAAAATAATTGAAAATAAGAATGAAAGGCCTGATACTATTTTTTTAGATATTTTAATGTCATCTAAAGGGAAAAAATTAGGAGATAAAGCATATCAGATGTCTCACTCGCTAGATTTTATAAATAAAATTAAAAAGAATAAAGATTTAGCTGATATCAATATTATTATTTATTCTGGACAAAGGGAAAAATATTTAAAACAAATTTTAGAAGGAATTGATGTCGATGGTTATTTAATTAAAGGTGAAACTATGCCGAGGGAAATAGTTGCTTTTGCTGATAAAATACATGGAACCAATAATTAAATTAAAAAACGTAAGTCTTTGGTATGAAAAAGGAAAACCGATAGAAGTGAAAGCTTTGAAGAATATTTCTATTGAAATTGAAAAAGGCGACTATGTAGCCTTTTTTGGACCCTCTGGTTGTGGTAAAACTACTATTCTCTATGCAATTTCTGGAATTGATCGTTTTCAAGAAGGAAATATTGAAATTAATAATCGAGATATCTCTGGTCTTTCAAATCAAGAATTAGCAATTTTTCGTCAGACTGGTATTGGAATAGTTTTTCAGCAATTTAACCTTGTACCATCATTGAATGTTTTAAAAAATGTTGCCTTGCCAATGCTTTTTGTTGGAATTTCATCCGAAAAGGCTGATATTGAGGCAGCAAAATTATTGGAGCGTTTAAATCTTACAGAGTATGCAAATAGATATCCTTTTGAGCTCTCAGGAGGTCAACAGCAAAGAGTTGGTATTGCTCGTGCGCTTGCAAATGATCCTCCTATAATTATTGCTGACGAGCCTCTTGGAAACCTAGACTCAGTTAACGCAAAGAGAGTACTGGAATTTTTAAAAGAATTAAATGAAAAAGATGGTAGAACCATAATTATGGTGACACACGAAGCTTGGAGTCTTCGTGATGTTAAAACTATTTATCATATGAAAGACGGT
>JBAXFW010000005.1:0-17294 GCA_037139635.1 bacterium
AACGTAAAGCCATTAGGCGCCCATCTTTTCCGGATGTAAAACGGAACGCTTAAGCCGAAATTGCGAGAAGTAAGTAGGCATATGGTAGAACTCAAAAGTGAGACACCATGAAAAAATTGCTACCGGTGGAGAATCCACCGGACAATTAAATCGGAAAATTGCGAAGATTCGCGAAGGAGCCCGATAAAAAATAATCTCCTTCAGTGCAACGTTCCTGCACCTTAAAACCTTCAATATGTAGACTGCCTGTGTAGCAATGGGTATAAGCATACGAAGCAAGGAATGAGAGACTATACTCTCCCCAAAAAGCTCGGGCAAGAGCGAAAAAAGGAACCCAAAACCAAGCTACCATGTAGAGTCGGTAAGCAATAAAATTGGGACAGGCTCGGGATTTGTCCGAGCACAGCCTTCGGGCACAACAAAAACCTGAAAAGCACGTTTGATACCTTGTTAACTTATGAAAATGAGGATGAAACAAAGGTCTTAAGGCAAACTAAGTCCGGGGACGCGCCGGGTGCTTCATATATAATATTGATTTTCGATGATGCAAATAAAAACGGTGGTTTTGAAAGGAGACCATGCAGTATGCTAGAAATGAAGTATTATGTATGACTAAGTAAAAGCACAAAGGGTGCAATCGGCGGCCGTGGTTCGTGGTCGCGAAGTTTTGACGACTCATTTGTGAAAACAAATGGGTGAGCCGAAGGGTGGTATGGCAAAGTCAACATTGACGCCACCTAAACAAACCTCCGTTTCCCACCTCCGGTTTTATTTGAGGTTGGGATAATTTTTTTTATGGGGCATGGAGGTCCCAAATTAATGGAAAAGAAATATTTAAAAATCGAGGGGGACGCGGTCCACCTCGTCACGGAGCGCATCGAGCGCACCGTGCTTCTGGATGATTTCCTTGGGGAAATCCAGAAGGAAAGGGGATTCATTTCCCCGATCTTGCCCCAAGGTTGCCGGATGTTCCATCAATCCGGCACTCGTACGACATTTGTCGTCGAGCAAAATCCCCAGGTCAGGCAACTGACTTGGCGGAAGATGGACAATGGAGACGCTTGGAAGCTGGCGTTTCCTTATGTTGTTTTTTTAATTAGCTTCTCCTGTGATGCGATAGATACCGGTGCAACTCGTATTTTTTACCGCACATCTCCGTTGGGCAATGGGGATGAAAAACTGCAAAGGTCAAACCTTTGCAATGTTTACCAGGACGGGCACGCCTGTACTGGTGACATGAGGGTTAGTGGAGCCACCCTCGCTCAAAAAGCTGAAAGTTTTGTTACTGAGTTTTGGAAGAGCAATTTCAATTCCGACCTTAGTGACAATAATTTTAATCCGGCTGCCAACCGGTTTCCACAAGTAAAAAATTTGTCAGCTTGGCAAGCTGAAAGTATGAAAAATCCACTTTTCCCCTTAGGGATACAGTGGTTTGAGGCAGGTCAGCTAGCTGACTTTCTTCCGAAAGGAGGAAGGTCATGACAAGCTCCGACCTCTCCTCAAGAGTTCGTAAGATGAAGCCCCTAAAAGGGCAGAATCTTGCGAGTTTGCTCGCGCGGTTCCTCACCTCAACCCCCGAACAGCTTTCGAGTTGGAAGGGAACTTTTACCGAAGTCACTACTGCGAAAGTGGTAGAGATCCTTCGGAAGAGGGGCTGTGTGGAGGAACACACAATGAACCAAGTACTGTTTGGTTCATTGCAAAATGCAATTTACCGTACCCCTGTCAGAAAAGACACGGAATAAAATATAAAATCTGGCGGTTCCTGCCATTAAGTGACCTTATTTCTCACAAAAGTAAGTATCCAGAAAATTCGCTCCTAGGTGTAAGGGGCACAAAATATATGGTTATGGTGAAAGTTATCAGTGGTGTCAATCAGATTGAAGCTGGTTTGGCAGGTCAGAGCGTTACCTCAGTACGCAACATGTTGAGCCAGCCACTCAACATCGACAGTGCTGCAAAGCCGGTCGTTGGTGGCGAAACCGTTAACGAGGACTACGTCCTCACTGATGGTGACGAACTTGAGTTCGTAAAGAGCTCAGGTGAAAAAGGCTGCTAGTCAGTCTTTTTCACCTGTGCCAAAGTTAGCAAATAGTTAACTTTCAGAAGTTTTATTATTTTCTTCACTCTGTTTTTCGAAACAAGATATAAAAATAATACGAATTGGACACCGTATGTCAGTTGGAGCGGGAACTCTAAGTTGATAATGGTGCTCGAACATGTAGGAAGTATATGTCATGGTAACTCATGTTAAAAAGTTATAACGGGTTTGGGTTAAACAAATCTTGAGCCAGCGCATTAAAACTGTTGGCTCTCGTTATTGAGTTTTTCATTCGACTTTGCTCATGACAAGTCATTTTAAAATGGAAGATTCATTGCGAGAAAAAATTGGTTCATAAAATTTGGATTAATTTTCTTTGATTTTTATTTATAAAAGTTTAAGAAAGTTAATCCAAATTTTTTTTAATTAAAAAAAGGGGTTAAGAGCCCCAAAATTTATGACGCCAATTTTCTATGTTAACGGAATTTTTCCCGCTTATTACGGGGGAGAACCGGGTTTTTCTGTGAACCAAATCACCGAAAACCTTGCGTACGTCATTGACGGCGCAGGGTGGAAATTGTTCAAGCGTAATGGCGTGAGTACCGCGCTTATCGAGCTTGACTCAGTTTCCGGGGTATCTGCCGTGACCCCACATATTTATTTCACGGCAAAAAAAATCCCGTATAATCTGATCGAAAAGGTGGTCGCCTTTTTCAAGGCTGTCTACCAGAAATATCAGAGCGAAGCAGTTGGCTACTTGTACTACGAGCCAGCCACCAAGAATTGGGATTTCGTAGTACCGATGCAAAGCGCTAGCGCCGCGCACGCTTCGTACCAGGGCGCACCGCAAAAAGCCGGCTGGCAATGTGCCGGTACTATTCATTCTCATGCGGCGATGTCAGCGTTCCATTCTGGGACAGATGACAAAGACGAGGCGTCTTTTGATGGTGTTCATCTCACTGTCGGGCGGGTGTCTGATCTCAACCCCGAGTTTTCTTGCTCTCTTGTTATACAAGGGAAAAGAGAAAAATTCGAGATCTGGGATCTCGTTGCTGAATTTCCTCGCGTAGAGGCCCCTGCCGAATGGGTAAGTTTGGTGAAATTGCCGGCACCTAGATTTTTTACTCAACCATTTGCAAAACAAATGGAAGAGATTTATGACCGCTATTACAGCGGCCAAGTGAGTGAAGCCAGTTATCTGGTGGAGCTCAAAAAAATACAGGGAGCTGCTGAAAAATTTTCTGAAGCTGAAAGGCTGAAGAGTTTTTCTGCAAAAACCCCGGAGATGGGGTTCGGTGGTAGAAAAAAAAATGAAAAAAAGCAGGTGTGGCCACAACCTGCTGGCAATGATAATTTTAATCTTTCAACTTTCGAAAGGGGGAAAGAATGAAAATAGTTATTGTTGGTCTCGGTGGCATAGGTAGTTGGGTGGTCCAGGCCCTCTGCCCGTACTTGGCATTTAGTGGCAAAAACTGGAACCTTGTGCTTGTCGATGGGGACGAGTATGAGGAGCGCAACCGCTCACGTCAAGCCTTTGATCAACTTGGTTATAAGGCTGAAGTACAAACGAGCTGGGTGGCTCGTAAGTACTCGCAAATTGCGGTGCAATCTATCACTCAGTATTTATCTTCAAGTGGCGAAGATGATACTTATCCAATCTGTGAAGCCATCGGCAGTGGTGACATCGTTTTCAGTTGCGTTGATAATCACAAAACACGCAAAATGATTTCCGACCATTGCTCCAAGCTCCGCGACTGTGTGCTTATAAGCGGAGGTAACGATTATACGGACGGCAATGTCCAAATTTTCGTTCGCAGTGCAGGAGAAAACAAAACCTGCACCTTGGAAAAATATCACGAGGAGATTGCTCAACCCCTTGACAAAGCACCGTATGAGCTAAGTTGTGAAGAGCTTGCATCCAGCTCTCCACAATTAATTTTTGCAAATCTAATGGCCGCAACTTTGATGCTCAATGCGTTTTACGCTTATGAGCAAAAAAAAATAGATTGGCAAAAACCCGAAGTGTACTTCGACATTCTAGCAAATGTCGCTGCACCGAGGGTGAGAAAGTAAATGTACTTTCTTCAGAAGTTTTATTATTTTCTTCACTCTGTTTTTCGAAACAAGATATAAAAATAATACGAATTGGACACCGTATGTCAGTTGGAGCGGGAACTCTAAGTTGATAATGGTGCTCGAACATGTAGGAAGTATATGTCATGGTAACTCATGTTAAAAAGTTATAACGGGTTTGGGTTAAACAAATCTTGAGCCAGCGCATTAAAACTGTTGGCTCTCGTTATTGAGATTTCAAGTTTTTGGAGAGAGAAATTTGAAGTTTCATTGCGAGTAGTTCTTTATGTAGGCAAGCATGTTGGCTCCTAGTAACACATGCAAGCGATCCGCTTTTTAGGATAAAAGAATTTTTATGGATAAAACACCAAAAAAAATTCTTTGGTATTCTCGTCATCCGATGATGGAATTCCAACGCCCAATTCTTCAAAAATTGTTTGGAGGTGATATGGTTTTGGAACACGTCGTCGGTCGTGATGCATATATCTCTGCAGAAAAAATTACTGAGATGATGCGTCACGAAAAATATGATGAAATTATAATGGTAGCCCCGCTTTCGGTTATGGCCAAAGTCATTGAACTTGGCATTAACCCAATTAAGGCGGATGTCATTGAAGTGAAGGATGAAAAAGAAAAAACCTTCACCCATAGTGGCCGACATTATAAATTCATCAAGTTCGTACGCGTAATGCGTCTCGAGCTAGTGACAGAGGACCTCTGAAATTTTACCCAACACTAAATTTATTTAGTGTTGGGTATTTTAGCTAATTCATAAAATTTAATTTGTTAATTAAACTAGTTTATTACGAGAAAAAACATTTATATGTTATTCTATGTTTTACGATTTCGTTTTTCTTTTTGGCCTATATTGTGCGCTGAATAGAAATTCACTATCGTTTTCAGATTTACTTTTTTCGGAAAGTTTCTGATATTTGTTCTTTAAACCAATTAAATAAATGAATATGGAAGCAAAAATTTATGACTTGGACGATATTATGATCAGTCCAAGAATTTACAAGACCTGGTTGTTGTATTGCCCACAGGCGATAGAAGACATTATGACCGAGGTCAAAAAGCAGAAAAAAGGTATCATCCCAAAAGATATTCCGGATGAGCAATTCAGAGTATGTTCGGATGGAACTGGCGAAGTTTATATTTCAATTCCAAAAATTGGAAAAGAAATTAAATTAAAAGTCCCAAAAGAAGAATGGGCTTTTAAAAAGTAATTTTAGATGTTCGTCGAATTAATAATTTTGCGAACATCTGTTTTATTGGCATCATGAATTATTATTCGTGGTTCCATAGAATATAGGCTTTAGAGTTAGCGGAAGAAATCTAAAATATCGAGAGTCTCTCTTGATACTTTAGGTCTAGAACTAGAAGGAGAGTCATGCTCGCCCAATACTAAATTCATTTTATGAATTTAGTATTGGGCTAATCTCTCTCCTCTGGCATTTCTCTTGTTTTATTTCTTCTTCCGCTAATTTTGAAGCTTAAAGAAAAAGCCCCTCCGACGAAAGGTCGGAAGGGCTTTTTTAGTTTTTATTTAACTTCAGGTTTTTTGGATTTGGTGACTATCTCGTCGATAATTCCATACTTTTTTGCTTCTTCCGCATCCATAAAGAAATCTCTTTCTACGTCTTTCTCAATTTGTGTTAGAGGTTTGCCAGTATTTTTTGCGAGCAATTTATTTAAATTATCACGAGTCTTCAAAATATGTTTTGCAGTGATAGCTATGTCTGTGGCCTGACCTTCGACGCCACCGAGTGGTTGATGAATCATAATCTCAGCATTTGGTAAGATATATCTTTTGCCTTTTTTGCCGGCAGATAAAATGATCGCCGCACCAGAAGCTGCAAGTCCGACACAAAAAGTAGAAACGTCTGGGCGAATGTGGTTCATTGTGTCTACTATTGCCATAGTTGAAGTGACGGATCCTCCTGGAGAATTGATATAAAAGAAAATATCTTTTTTTGCATCTTCAGATTCTAGGAATAAAAGTTGTGCAATTACGATATTTGCGACATTGTCATCGATGGGTCCTGCCAAAAAGACAATACGTTCTCGCAATAGGCGAGAGTATATATCATAAGCGCGTTCCCCAAATTGTGATTTTTCTATTACGGTTGGTATAAGCATAGTTTTAATTTTGATTAATTTTTAATAAATTAGGAATTAGCTTTCTTCACAAACTAATTATTGAATTTATTATACTACTAATTTTGATTTTCTAGGAATTGAAAGACTTTTTCGTTTGTTAAGACATTTTGCGCGTGTATGCTTGCTCTCTCTGGGTCTGCATCTTTATAGTGTTCAAGAATCATTGTGACTTCTTTTTCCACTTGTTCTTTGTCTGCGACAATTTTTTCAGTTTCAGAAATTTTATTTAGAACTAGAGCTAGTTTTGCTTTTTTCTCGGCATCTCCTCGAAATTCTTTTCGAATGTCTTCTTCTGTTTTATTTAAATGCTTCAAATAATCTTCAAATTTCAAACCCATTTGAGTGATATCTGATTCCATGCGATAAAGAATTTTGTCTAGCTCAACTTGAATTAAGATTTCAGGCATATCGACTTTTGTCTCATCAATGATTTTTTCTACCATTTTTAATCGAGTTTTTTCTTTTAACTGATTTTCCTTTTCAAGTTTAATATTTTCTTTTAATTTAACTTTGAAGTCTTCTACATTTTCAAAAGGACCCATAGCTTTTACAAATTCATCATTGAATTCAGGTAATTCCTCTTCTTTTATTTCTTCTTTCTTCTCTTCTGAGTGTTCATGGTCATGCTCTTCGCCCTCAACATGCACATGCTCTTCTTCAACTGGAACATCTGTCATATGAATTTTTGGAGCTCGAGATTTTCGAATGTCTAGAATAGTATTTTCTACTTCTAAATCTGTAGCAGTTGTATTTTTTTCTTCGTCAGTAACATTGGCTGTAGTTTCTTTTGCAATTTTTTTATAATCAGGCAATTCCATTTCTGGCATGACGGCAGTTTTGATTTTAAATCCTAATGGATTATTGCGAGCAAGTTTGGTAATAGATATTTCAGGTCGAGCAATAGCATCTACTTTTTCTTCTTCTATAATCTTTGGGTAGTGATCCATGAGAGCCATCTCTGCCATCTCTTCTAAAATACGGGACTCCGGAACGTTTGAAAGTAAGATATTTTCTGGTACTTTGCCTTTTCGAAAACCATCAATTTCTATATTTTCTCCTATCTTCTTAAGAGCTTTGCTGAAATAAGCTTCGAAAATAGGGGTTTCAATTTCACCTTCGATTTCGACTTCACTTTTTGGTAATTTTGTTATTTTTATATTTGACATGGTTTTATACTACCTTAAAAGTGTTTCTTTTTCAAGAAACTAAAAAATCCCACTTAAGTGGGATTTTTTACAGATTTTTATTACTTTATTGTATCAGCATTTATATCTATCGTAACGTCAGTGTTTTTTAAATCTTCTTCCAAAGTATTTAATTCATTTAGGCTAGCTGCATTTATCGCTTGTGCCTGCATTTGGACTTTTTGTTGTTCTAGTTTAATTTCTTTTACTTTTGTCTGCCAGACATAAATTCCACCGATTATGAGGATAATTATTACAATGATTGAGCCTATTAGGGCACCATGTGATTTTTTTTCTGTATCCATAATTTTTTTAGGTTAATCTCCGTTTTTAGGTGGAGAAATTGATAATTATTAATTTGTTTTTTCGGTGGCAGTTTTTGCGGCATCAATCTTATTTTGTAATTTTACTTTTAGTGATTGAACGGCTTGGTTTAATGCTGCATGCGTATCAGTTACTAAAGTTTGTATATCCATAGTCAATTGTTTTAATTGAGCTTTATTTTCTTTAGTAAGTTCATTAGAAGAATTTGAAAGTAAAGTACTTGCTTCGGCGATTTTTCCTTTTGCTTCGGCGATTTTTCCGTCAGCAATTAGAACTTGTGCTTTGGCTTCAGTAGTATCTACTCCTTGTGCTTCCATTTTGGTAATTTTTGTATTTACATTGCTCTCTAGAGTATTTAATTTTTCGATGGCAGTGTCAAATTTTTGTAAAACTTCTTCTCGGCCAGTGATTCTAGTTTCAAGAATTGCTGCCTTAACTTTACTTTTTTCTGTTTGCATTTTTACTTTTAATGCATCCATTTTTACTTTTGCGTCTTCTCTAACTTTTTCGATTTCGACATGGATTGCTTCTTTGGTAGTAGCAACATCTTCTCTCATTTGTTGTACTTCAGCTCTTACTTTATTTTTTAAATTTTCCTTTTGTGAGTCGGTTGTTTGAGCATTCGCATATGTTCCACCTAAGGAAATAGTGAGAGCACAAACAAAGAATATACTTAAATACTTTTTCATATATTTTTATTTTTAAAATTAATAAATTTGACCTAACTTAGTATAGCAAAAAATTTAAGGTTAAGAAAGAATAATTTTTACACAAAAAAATCCCCATTTGGGGATTTTTTTGTGCTTTGTTGTTTTATTTTTATATAATAAACGCAATGATAAGCAATGCAACAATGTTCAAAATTTTGATCATTGGATTTATTGCAGGGCCAGCAGTATCCTTGTAAGGATCTCCGACAGTGTCTCCCGTGACAGCTGCTTTGTGGGCTTCGCCACCTTTTCCTCCAAAGTTTCCTGATTCAATATATTTCTTGGCATTGTCCCATGCACCTCCACCGGAAGTCATTGAAATTGCAACGAATAAACCAGTTACGATTGAGCCAACCAAAAGTCCTCCTAATGCTTCGGGTCCTAAAATGAAGCCAACTAAGATCGGAGTAACGACTGGGATAAGAGCAGGTAGAATCATTTGTTTGATAGCACTTTTGGTAACAATATCAACGCAAGTTCCGTATTCAGGCTTGCCAGTTCCATCCATAATTCCTTTAATATCTCTAAACTGTCGGCGAACTTCATCAACGACATATCCTGCAGTTTTTCCAACCGCTTCCATACATAGTGCACCGAAGTAATATGGCAAAAGTCCTCCGATAAATAATCCTACGATAACTTTTGGATTACTCAAATCAAAGCTCATAACATTTCCAGTGATAGCATGAATTTCTTCAGTGTAAGCTGAGAAAAGAACAAGAGCTGCAAGTCCAGCTGAACCAATAGCGTAACCTTTTGTGACAGCCTTTGTGGTATTTCCAACTGCATCAAGAGGATCAGTAACATTTCGAACTCCTTCTGGAAGTCCTGCCATTTCAGCAATACCTCCAGCATTGTCTGTGATTGGTCCATATGCGTCGATTGCGACGATAATACCAGTCATAGAAAGCATGGACATAGCAGCGACTGCTATACCATAAAGCCCCCCAAAATAATATGTAATTAAAATTCCAGCTACGATTGAAAGTAATGGAAAAGCAGTTGATTTCATTGAGATTGCTAATCCTTGAATTACGTTTGTTCCATGTCCAGAAACGGAAGCTTTGGCAATAGATTGTACAGGGGAATATTTTGTAGAAGTAAAATATTCTGTAATTATAACTAATGCACCAGTAACTAAAAGTCCAGTGATAGCACAAATATATAAACTCATTGTGGAATATCCTCCAGGATTACCTTCCATCAATAATTTAGTAACAGGATAAAATGCGGCAGCAGCAAGAATACCAGAAGCGATAAGTCCTTTGTATAGTGCTCCCATGATATTTTCTTTTTTACCTAATTTAACAAACCAAGTACCGATGATAGAAGAGATAATTGCGACTCCTCCAATTGCAAGAGGGTATAGAAGTGCTCCTTCAAAATTTACAAATAAAAGTGAGCCTAATAACATTGTTGCAACAGAAGTAACAGCATAAGTTTCAAAAAGGTCAGCGGCCATACCAGCACAGTCTCCGACATTGTCTCCGACGTTGTCGGCGATAACAGCAGGATTTCTTGGGTCATCTTCAGGGATACCGGCTTCAACTTTTCCGACTAGATCAGCTCCGACGTCAGCAGCTTTAGTAAAAATTCCACCACCCAACCTTGCGAAAACTGAAATTAAGGATGCCCCAAAGCCAAGACCGATTAGAGATTTTACATCACCAGTGATTGTGTATAAACCAGTGACTCCAAGCAATGCAAGTCCAACGACAAGCAAACCCGTGACAGTTCCTCCCTTAAAAGCAACATCTAAAGCCTTTTTTAGTCCACCACGAGCAGCCTCGGTAGTTCGGACATTAGCTCGGACAGATACATTCATTCCGATGTATCCTGCAAGAGCAGATAAAAATGCACCGACGACAAATCCAATGGCTGATTTAATTCCTAATCCATACCAAAGAACAAAAAATAAAACAGCGGCAATCATACCGATAGTTTTGTATTGTCTATTTAGATATGCTTTGGCACCTTCAGCAATCGCACTTGCGATGCTTTGCATTTTTTCATTTCCAGCACTCATTTTTAATATTGACTTTGCGAGTATCAAACCGTAAACAATTGCGATGATCGAACAAATTATTGCAAACAATAAATACATATTCATAATGTTTTATATTTAGCCTTAGAATAAATCAAAGGCAAGTTAATAATAACTAATAATAAATTACTTTGTTTTTTTTGTTTTAGTTTTTTTATTTTCAGTTTCAGCGTTTTCGGTGACGCCTTCTTTTTCTTCAACAGGCTCAGAACCTTCGGCATTTAACTCAACTTTATCTCCATCAGTAGAAGCAACTTCTTTACCATTTCCTTTAATATCAATTCTCCAGCCAGTTAGCTTTGCTGCTAAACGAACATTTTGTCCTCCTTTGCCGATTGCGAGTGAAAGTTGGTCGTCAGAAACTTCTACGACTGCTTTATGTTCTTTTTCATCTACTTCAATTGAAAGAACTTTAGCAGGGGACAGAGAATTTGAAACAAAAATTTTTGGGTCTTCGGACCAAGGAATAATATCAATTTTTTCTCCTCCTAATTCTTGAGTGATAGTATTTACACGAGTACCTTTTTGTCCAACACATGAACCAACAGGATCAATGTGTTCATCATTTGAACTAACTGCGATCTTTGATCTAGCACCTGCTTCGCGGGCAATAGATTTTATTTCAACGATTCCGCTTTGGATTTCTGGTGCTTCAATTGAAAAAAGTTTTTCAATAAATTTTGGATGAGTACGAGAAAGTCTTAAGTTGATTCCTCTTGGCGTATCTTCTACAGAATAGAGATATGCTCGGATTCTTTGACCTCTTTGTAAATATTCTCCAGAGATTTGCTCTTCAGAAGGCAAGACTCCTGTCGCACGATTGAAATCGATGTAAACATTTCCTCTTTCTATTTTTTGTACGATGCCTCCGATAATTTCTCCTTCTTTAGTTCCGTATTCATCAATAATAGATGTGCGTTCCGCTTCTCGAATTCTTTGTACGATGACTTGTTTAGCAGTTTGTGCAGCGATGCGTCCATAATCATCTTTTGATTCTAGTGGAAAAACAATTTCATCGTTTAGCTCAATTCCTTTTTTAATTTTTTTAGCATCTTCGATCATGATGTGATGTTCAGAATTAAAATGCACGCGTTCGTCGCCTTCTTTTCTGATGAAGTATTCTTTTTCATTTTCACCTTCTGCTGGTTCTTCCATTTTTACAATGGATTCGTCAACTACGATTTTCACTTGGAAAAAGTCGGTTTGACCTGTATCTAGGTCAAATTTTGCTCGAATGATCTGTCCTTTTTTGCCGTAATCTTTTTTGTAAGCGGCTGCCATGGCTTGTTCAATGGCATCCAATATTTTTTCTTTTGGAATTTTTCTTTCTTCTTCTAATTGCTCTAACGCTGACTTGAATGTTTTTATATCTAACATATATTTAGTTGTTATTTCTATTAAATTTTTTCTAAAAAAGCCCTGTTGCGACAGGACTAATATGAGTAAAATATATCACTTGGTAGCCAAAAAGGCAAGAGCTACATAAAAATTACAAGGGTTACCCTTGTTGTGAAAGCCAGCCAAATAGTTCATTTTTATGGTCCAGAAAAGACTTAAAATATGGGGGGAAATTGCCAATTTCGAGTATTTTTCGCTCTGTTTGTGTTTTTTGGTTTGAGTATTCTTGTAGACTTGAGTATTTATACTCAGAAACGAACTTCAGAAGTTCATTTACAGATTTTGCTTGCACTTCTTTCCAATTTTTATTGATAATTTTAGCTGGGTTTAGGTGTATGTATGAGTATAAATATTTTAAATATATTTCGGTTGAAGCATGAGATGATTTGAATGTTCCTTCGAAAAGTCTACCAGTACGTTTATATTTTTTATTAAAATACATTGAATAAGCAGTTAAGAGCTTTAGCATAAATAGGGAAGTTCCATTTTCAATTTTTTCTTTTACTAAAATATGAAAATGATTTGACATAAGTACGTATGCACCGATATCAACGACTGTTTCTCCACGTTCAAATTCCTTTTTTATTTTTTTTATCCGAATACTTTTCTTTGTGTTGCAAAGATACATTAAATATAGAAAATGTTTATAGTCTTGATTGTCTAAAAATACAATTCTTTTCTCAACCCCTCGATTGTAGAGATGGTAGTACTCATTTATTGCAAAACTTTGTTTTCTAGTCGCCATATAAATAATATACAAAAATTAAATAAAAAATGCAATACAAGGGTAACCCTTGTACATAGGAAAGCTATTAAAATAAAGGGTAAAAGTGTTAAAAGTACAAGGGTAACCCTGGTACTTTGGGGTTGGGGATAAAGTGGATAACTTAATTGACATTGTTGTCAAGAAAGTTAGATAATATTGTCGAAGAGTGTATTGTGCGGTTTTCCCTCTTTTTATCCTGATAAATAAAGAAATTTAGCTAGGCAAGGCTTAGCTGGAACATAAACTTTGTCAAAATAAAAAGAGGGAATAATCCCTTGAAAAATAAATAAACTAAAAAAACCAATCAACAATGAAGACAAGAACCTACCTAGGAAAGAAACGCTCGGGCGTTGTCCTGAGTGCGTTTCTTGCCCTTTGCATACTGATCCTCGCGACCGGATGCAAAAAAGATGAAACCCAAATTATCCCTGACATTGTTAGCATCACGGCCTATGCAAACCCCAAGACGGTGAGCAAAGGACAGACTTCAAGGATAACAATTTCAGTAACAGGTAATCCTGATTCAATTTCTGGCGATTTGCCAGAGAGGAATTCAATCAGCGGAGTATTTTCTACTCCTCCGTTGAACACAACTACCACCTATCATTTTGTGGTGTATAAGGATGGCAGAGGTTGCGACATTGCAAACGTCACAATCGTTGTTGTTCCTGACCCAGTACCTACCCTGTCTGTTGTGTGGAGATATAAGGGCCTAGCTCTTGACTCTCTTCCGAAGGGTGGAGGAAAAGTTATCTTTACCGTTACTTCACAGTACGGTGAAACGTTAACTTACAACGGGAAAAACGTGTCTCTTAACGGAGACTTTGAGAGTGATTCTATCTCTGAAACTACAGGATGTACCTTTGTACTTTGTAGTAAATATGGCGATATAACAAAAGTTGTTACAGTTCCAGTTATTCATTTAACTGAAATTGAAAAACTTTTTATTAACCATAAACACTCACCGGTATCAGAAAGGTACCAGCGACAGAGTGGAGAATGGATAGACGTATATGTTTCAAATTGCGAAAAACAAAGTGTTTATTTGTTTAATTTTTCAAATAAATATATTGTAGACTGGGGAAGTTGCAAAACTCCAAGTATACAGATATTTAACTACACACTTGTTGGAAACAAATTAAATGCGCAAACAATCATTTATATTGATTCAACAAAGGTCATCATGACATATGAAACAACCGAAGATATTGGGAACCAAACACTCCCGGTATTAGAAGAAGTTACGTATAAATTTTTATATTAAAATATGAGCTCTCTTAAAAAGGGGGCTTTTTTTTATTTTTTTATTAAAACTTTTAAATATAACACATTCAATGTTATTTATGTTGTGAATAAATTGCTTAAATAATTATTGAGTGTTAAAATAATAATGAGTTTAATATTTAATATTATTATTAATTTTTTATTATTATGAATCTATTTAAAAAATCATTTAGTACTTTTTTGTTTTTATTTCTTTTTGTCGCTATTGTTTTTTTTGGTTTAAAGTTTGCAAAAGCTGATGTTCCAACACCAAGTCCAGTAACCGTAAATGTTTGGGCCGACAATGATTTGCTTCATTTGAATGAAACGGCTCATATACATTGGTTGGCTACGCCTTCTGGAGGATATTCCATAACACAATGTAGAGTTACGACTGACGTTGGAGGTGGAGCCACTTTATATACTTCCTATGAAGCAGGAGGAAGTTTTAGTCAAATTCCTCAAACTAGTACTACTTTTGCAGTAATTTGTAATGATGATTTTGAGCCGACCAGTAGGACCGGTATAGGTAGTATTTGGATAGCAGTTGGTCCAAGTCCAATTGTAACTATTACCCCTAATCCAGTAGTATCCACTACTTCAACTTATACTGTAAATTGGTCTGCATCATGGGCAGATAGTTGCACTTCATCAACTGGCCAGGGGGGTACAGGCAAAACGGGAACTTTTTCAACAACACAAAATCAAAATCCAGAAATTACAGTTACTTGTACTCGTAATGCAATAACTGCGGGGACTCCTCACTGTTCTGGTTTTTATAATTTAGATACTTCTAGTTGTGGTGGCGGTATTGGTGTTGTGTCAGGGAGTATTGGTAATAATGGTGAAATGCCTGGACCTTACGAGGGAGATAGTTGTTCAGTTTTTTCTCCTCAAAGCAATTGTCCAATGGGTTGGCTGAACCACCCATGTTCTTGGTCTAGTTCTTCAGTTCAGACATCATGCAATGGTCTTAGCATTGCAACATGTCAAGCTCAAAGTGGATGTTCGTGGAATCCGTCTGTTGTGGCATTGCCAGCTTGGACTTCGTCAACAACAGTTAGTCCAATTTTGCAGACTATTGTTACTCTAGAACTAGGTAATGCCGTAGATAGTGGCTATGATAAAGATTTAGTAAAAGCTGACAGTGGTGATTTAATAGGAACATCGTATTTATATTCAACAATACAAAATTTACCAATTGGATATAATTGCAAACTTATTAAAAATGGAAATACAGTAACCCCTGAAGTTACTTGGACGAATGATTTTACCTTTAATAAAAAAACAGTTCAAAATCTTCCAAGTACATCTGACAATGTTTATCAAATAAAATGTTTTAATGCTAGTAATGCGTACATAGGTGTTTCTAGTTTGGAGCGAACAGCCAAAGCTCAATCTGGAACATTAGAAAAAACTGGTGGTGGGGCTGCTACTTGTACGATTCCAGTTAATGGTAGTAATTGTACTGTTCCAGTAAGTTGGACGACGACAAATCCACAAACTGGAGTTACGACATATTTCTCAGGAGTAGCTGTTCCTGTGACGGGTGATTCTGGCACAAATGTTCCTATTACCGTTTCGGGGAATAGTGGTGGTCAAGTTGTCGTCAGTACTTGGAATAAGGTTGACGGAGAGACAACTGGAGAGACTACGGATAATAAATTAAAAGAATTAACAGTTAATGTATCTTGCGAAGGAAGTATCTGGGATGATGTAAGTAAAAAATGTAAAAAAGATAATTCAGGATTGCCAGATTTAGTTGCCCTTACCCCCACTCCATCAAGTACAACCACAGGAGCTCCAACTGTTTTTCATGCAGATATAAAAAATCAAGGTATTGCGGCTGCTTCAATAGCTCCGTTCTACAATTTATTCCAAACGACAGATGATCCATGTAGTACTGCTTCAGGAGGAAATCTTAGTTATAAAAAAGATAATTCATTTTTGAGTTTAATTTTAGGTAAAACAAAAACTGCGAATGCTGGATGCGCAGTTACTATAACTGGAAATTACCGAACGGTAAGTACAATGGACAATCTTCCACCAGGAGGTGTGCTTTCAGCAACTTCCCCTCAAATTACTTTTGCAACTGGTACTCATTATGTCCGAGCTTGTGCTGACAAGGCTTCTCAGTCAAGTGCTGAGGGTGATATTCCAGAGTCAAACGAAAATAATAATTGTAGTGCCTGGGATGAAGTCATGGTATCTCCTACTCCTGCGCCAGATTTAATTGCAGTAAGTCCTGGCCCAAATACTGCTACTAAAGGAGCAGCAAAAACATTTTCGGCAACTATTTCTAACCAAGGAAATGCTTCTACTGGAAAACAATTTTCTAACTTATTTCAAGTTTCAAATTTACCTTTTCCAATTGCAGGAGGAGGAAATGTGACAGATTATGTTGCACCTCTTTCAATGCCCACCTTAGCAGCAGGAGCTTCTGCTGTGACCTCAAGATCAATCACTTTTTTAAATATTGGTACATATTATATGCGTGTCTGTGCTGATAAGACTTCTGCTGGAAGTGCTGGTGTCGTTTCAGAATCAAATGAAAATAATAATTGCAGTGCTCCATCTACTGTCGTAGTAAGTGCTGTCACTGGAGAACTTTCTGACTTAACGGCAGGTACAATTACTCCTACTACTGTAGGAGTCGGGTTGAAAATTAAATTTTTAGCAACGATTTCAAATATAGGTAATGCTACAACTGGAGTAGGATTTGATAACTTTTTTCAAATTTCTCTTAATAAAATTTCGATAATAGATGTTACTCCTTCTGTTGCTGTAAAAGATGCCCTTAATCATGGTAATGAAATTGTTATAAATAAGGAACATATATTTAGCGATACTGGTAAATTTTATGTTCGCGTTTGTGCTGATAAAACTAATAGGAATAGCCCCGGAGTTATTGATGAATCTAATGAGGACAACAACTGTAGCCCTGATTGGACACTAATAACTGTCTCAAAAGCCTCAGATTTGTGTACAGACATAGAGGCTCAAAATTATGGTAAACCATTGCCTTGTATTCCTTTTGGAAAAGATATTTGTATTGACGATAAGGCAACAAATTATGCAGTAGGTTGGCCTTGTGAGTATTCAAGTTCAGAACCAGCAGTTTGTAGTATTTATCACTATGATTGTAAATCAGGAACAAGTATAAATAACACTATTAATGCTACAAATTGGACATGGGATTGCGAAGACAATAATGGTAAAACAGTTTCATGTTCTGAAGATACTCAGAAAATTTGTCCAAACGAAGCAATAAATTATCCAGCCTGTGATGATTTTAGTTGTCCAGCTGGTACTTCAGGAAAATCGCCAAATT
>JBAXFW010000006.1:0-17070 GCA_037139635.1 bacterium
CATACTCAGTATGCATCAAGAACACGAGGCCTACTGTCTATGCCTTGCATCCCCATTTTATTTTCAACGATCTTTCACTTCGCGCCTGACCTCACGATCAGTCTCACGTTTTTTAATTGTCTCGCGTTTATCAAATTTTTTCTTTCCTTTCGCAAGAGCAATAGAAATTTTTATTTTCCTTCCTTTATTATACACTGAAATCGGCACAATTGTCAAACTCTTATTATTGCCACTATCAGCCAATTCTCTAATTTCTTTTTTAGTTAACAAAAGTTTTTTATTGCGAAGCGAGTCATACTCTTTTGGAGTGTTATTAGTCTGATACGGTGGCACATTCGCATTAATTAAAAAGCATTCCCCTCCTCGAACAATCACAAAAGCCCCTTCGAGAGACATTCTACCCGCTCGAACTGATTTTACCTCCACACCTGAAAGCTCAATACCGGCTTCATATTTTTCTAATATTTCATAATTGAAATATACTTTTCGGTTTTCCGCATAATTTGCCATGACTACATCTTAGCATTTGACGAGAACTTTAAAAAGTAATAAAAATAATTCTATTCAATCCTATAAGCACAAAAACGACCTTCTGGAGGACAGGTAGCAGCACTACTACAACAAGCATTAAAACCAATATTTTTACATTGAGAATCGGAAGATGGATCTAACGGTGATTCTGGTACCCAAAGTATATATGGCCCCTTAGGATACCAACTACCATCACAATTCCAAGCTACAGTAGATTCTGAGTCCGCATAAACATATCTATCTCCCTTTCCACTCCGACCACTAGGGTCAGAAGGAATTTTAGGAATAAAATTAAGAATTATATTATTTATAGTTTGATTTCCTGAAATACTACCCATCCAACAAGTACTAGAGCTATTTATTCCAAGACAAGCTCCCGCCATTGCATTCGAAGGATAAACTCCACCATTACTATCAGCAGCAAGTTGAAAAGCTCTCGCAAGTTGCTTAACGTCACTTACTCTTACTGCATCCCTAGCTTTAACTCTTACATTACCAAGAGCCACCAATACAATGGAAGACAATAAACTAATTATTGAAATAACAACAAGAAGTTCAACTAAAGTAAAACCTTTGTTTGATTTGCTATAAAAAAACATTTTTTTACCACACATGTTCTAAATTATAGTAATAAAAAAAATAAAAGTAAATTATTAATCAATATCTAGGGTTTTATATTTTTAATATTTGGAGTAAAATATACCAATGGAACAAAAAAGAAAATTAAATGTATCGGGGTATCGGGGTATCTGGGGAGACACTTTAACGGAAAAAATAGTTGGTGATTACGCTCGCGCTTTTGGCCGTTTTACGACAGAGGCCACAGATAAGAAAAACCCCACTATTTTAATAGGACGTGATGGTAGAGAAAGTGGCCCAAAAATTAAAGAAGTTTTAGAAAGAGAGTTAAAAAAAATCGGAATTAATGTTGTTTATGGAGATGTTATGCCCACGCCAACAATGCTTTTCTCTGTTCGCAAGCATAATTATGATGGGGCAATAATTATAACTGCATCGCACAATCCAATTGAATACAATGGTTTAAAATTTGTAAATAAAAATGCATTATTTACTCTCGAGAAAGAGGTAGAAAAAATAGAAAAATACTACGAAGAAGAAGCTTCACTAGAAAAAACAATACTAGAAAGCTATGGAAAAATCAACGAAAATGATTCTTCTCAAGAATTTCAAGAAAATATTCCAAATTTTACAAAAGAGCACGCAGATCAAATCCTATCTCATGTAAACGTCGAAGCAATTCGAGCTAAGAAATTCAAAGCTGTAGTGGACATGATTAACGCCTCAGCTTGTGCAATGGACCCATATTTATTTGAACAATTAGGGATCGAAATAATCCCACTCAACAATGTACCAAATGGAAAATTTGCCCACCGTCCAGAGCCTCTAAAAGAAAACCTAGGAGAAATAATAAAAATTGCTAAAGAAATAAAAGCAGATGTCGGTTTTGTGCACGATCCTGATGCAGATAGGCTTGTCCTTATCGACGAGCATGGAGAAGTAATTTCAGAAGAATATTCTATTGTCTTTGGAATTGAAAGTATCCTGTCAAAAAATCCAGGCAAGCCTATTGTTATAAATCTTTCAACATCTCAGATGGGAGCTGATATTGCTGCAAAATACAATAGCCCTTGTTATCGTTCAAAAATTGGAGAAGGTTATGTAGTAGAAAAAATCCTAGAACACAATGCCGTCGTAGGAGGAGAAGGAAATGGTGGAATTATCTACCCTACTATAAACACCGTAAGAGACAGCTTTACAGGCCTTGCTCTTGTGCTTGAACTTTTGGCAGAAAGAAATAAAACAATTAGCGAATGTGTCGTGACTTTTCCAAAATATTATATTAAAAAAGATAAATGGCCAGTTGGTGGAAATTTACAAGAAATGTACTCAATCTTAAAAACACACTTTAATGATGCCAAATTTGATGAGCAAGATGGACTACGACTTGATCTAGAAGATGGTTCTTGGCTGCACCTACGTCCATCAAATACTGAGCCGATTATTAAGCTTTTTGGAGAAGCAAAGTCACAGGAAAGGATAGATGCCTTATTTTTAGAGACTAAGTTGACTTTAGGGGTCAAATAAGCTATTATCTACCTAGTTTAAGTATTACAAGAAAAAATTGCGAGAAAGAATAAACAACCAAATACGAGCCCAAGAATTGCGAATTATTGATAGTGAAAATCAAAATCTCGGAGTCTTAAGCATAAAAGAGGCATTAGAACTTGCACAAAGCAAGGGTATGGATCTTATTGAAATAAATCCAAATGCTAATCCCCCAATTGCAAAGATTATGGATTTTGGTAAATATCAATATGAAGCAAGTAAAAAGCTAAAAAAAGCAAAAGCAGGTGCTAAGACTACCGAAACAAAATCTATTCAGATAAAAATTGGTACTGGTGACCACGACCTTGAGCTTAAAGCCAAAACTGCTTCGAAATGGCTCAAGGAAGGACACCGAATCAAGATTGAACTTTTCCTTGCAGGCCGTGCAAAGTATATGGACGAAAAATTTTTAAAAGAACGTTTAGATAGAGTATTACATTTGATCACTGAAGATTACAAAATCTCAGATTCATATAAAAAAGGTCCAAAAGGTTTATTTATTACAATAGAAAAAGCAAAATAATTTTATGAAGGGAATGAAAACAAATAAGTCATATTCGAAAAGATTAAAGCTAACTAAAAATGGCAAAGTTATCGCTCGCAAGCCAGGCTTTAACCATTTCAATGCGAAACAATCACGAGGCACACAATTAGCTGGTCGCAAAGGTAGTGCCTTCGCAATAAAGAACAAACCAAAAAGTCACTTATTGCCGTTTTCATAATTAAAAATAATATAGAAATATCATGACAAGAGTAAAAAAGGGAGTACATGCGTTAAAAAGAAGAAGAAGCGTCTTGAAGCAGACCAAAGGTATGCGACATGGACGTTCTACAAAAGAGCGTCAAGCAAAAGAAGCATTAGTTCATGCAGGAAATTATTCTTTTGCCCACCGAAAAGACAAAAAATCACACAATCGAAAGCTTTGGAATATCAAGATCAATGCTGGAAGTCGAGAAGTTGGTACGACTTATTCAAAATTGATTGGATCTTTAAAGAAAAACAAGATAGAACTTGATCGCAAGATCATGGCCGACCTTGCCGAAAATCATCCCAAGACTTTTGCAAAAATTCTAGCAAGCCTAAAATAATAACTAAACTAAAAAATCCTCCGCCAGCTGGCGGAGGATTTTTTAGTTTGCATTATCTAGGAAAAATGTCTGTGAGTTCATCTGAATAATAAAATTCATAAGCAATATCACCAAAAGTATACACTTTACCACCAATAGTTATGTCTGCCCCACCAGCTTTCGCATCAGGTTTTGGAATCGAACGATTAAAACCTAGATTATATAAGGTTGCAATAACTTCTGGTCTCTCACTGATGTCGTACCCTGCTGCCTTCCACTGTGCTACTACTTGTCGCATATAAAGACCTACGTATAGATAAGAATAATATGGGTCTTTAGTGTTCGTAATGCGAGTCATTATTTCTGAATCGATATTTGCATCGGTTGCGTAATCTGCGATATGTTCCATCTCAGGACCCAAATAATAAACTGATTTTGAATTTTTTAAATGCTCATCAATTAATGCAACAGTCTGTGGTTTTAAACCTGCTATACCAAAAGAAAACTTCGAAAGAGTTGCCAATATTTTCATCGGCTCAAAATAATTCTTAAAAGACTCTCTGCGATTTGAAAAAAATCTCAACTGCTCCCCCATCACCCCACCGAGAATTAATCTAGGAGATATACCAGCATCGTGGGCTGCTCTATTTATGACATCCTGATCTCGAGTAAAAACTTCTTTCAAGAGTGCCCAATCTGCCGTATCTTTCCAACTATCTTTTATCTCAGTTGTATCAATTGTATTTAAATTTAATTTATCATTTATTTGAAAATAAGAATTTCGCTCAGAAACTGAACCTTTCACGTTTAACCAACCAAATTGCATTGCGAAAAAAACAGCCACAAACACAAATCCGACTAACGCAAAACAATATATTAATATTTTAAAAATATTTTTAAAATTCATTTTAATATTTATCAGAATTTATATGAGACCCTTTTCTCCAGCTTTAATTTTTTTAACTAGTTCGATTATGTCAGCCACTAGTTTTTTTGGATCTTTACCAGTAATTATTCTGTCATTAGGTCTATGTGATTTTGCTAAAATATCTTCAAGCTCTGCCGACATTTCCCAAGGACCTTCAAAAATTCCAATTGCCTTATTGTCTTCAAAAGCAATTACGAACTCATGAATTGTTCCTATGCGTCCACAACCACAAATAACAGCGTCAACTGAACGAGTAAGTAATAAATCTCTACCAGGATAACCAAAGCCGGTATAAATTATCAAATCCATATAATCAACCGGCAATTTGTATACTTCTACGTGCTCTTTTTCAGTAGCAGCAGGAGAAAAACCAATTGACAACCCTCCGACTTCTTTAGCACCCATTGCAGACCACATTGGAAAACCAGTAGTTGCTCCTGTAACTAAAATTGCTCCCTGTCGTACGATTTCACTACCTAATTCTTTTGCTAAATCAAGTGCCCCGAGACCACAATGCCCTGTCTCGGCTGCTCCTGACACACAAATTTTTATTCTGTCGTGCCCATGTTTTTCGAAAGGATTTGTTGAAGATAATATGTCCATCCCGTTAGAAGTAGGAAATCTTTAGATTTCCGTAAATTATTTTTATAAAACGACTATAAAACTTAAATAGTATAACATTTTTTATTATTTTCCCAAACTGAATGACTTCTAACGGGATCCATATAATTTCCTAACACAAAAAAGAAACACTGTCTCCCCGATCTGGAGCAATTGCGTCTATGCCTAAATTGTCTCTTAGTTTTTGAACCAAAAACATTGAAGACTTTGGTTCACCCATTACTACAAAAACTTTTTGCACAGTATCACTAGTTTTTTCTACAAAATCAATTAAGCCATCTGAATCTTTATGTCCCGAGTAACCAGTAATTGTAACCACATGTGCTCGAACTATCACGTCCTCTCCTGTGATATGTACTGTTTTTAATCCTTCTTGAATTAATCGTCCAGGGGTTCCCACTGCCTGATATCCAGTCAAAAGAAGAGTGTTATTTGGATCTGGTAAATAATGTCTTTCATGATGAACCACTCGCCCACCCGACGACATTCCAGATCCAGCAATTACAACTTTAGGATTTGGCACTTCACTAATTTTTTTTGACTCTTCTGATCTTAAGGTCTCATGTAATCCTGGGAAATCAAAAAGGTGTTTTTGATGAACCATGGCTTTTTGAGCTCCTTCATTAAAGTAATTTTTGAATTGTTTAAAAACTTCTGTTAAACGAATTGCCAGTGGTGAATCAAGAAAAATTGGCATGAGTGGGATACGATCATTTTCTACTAATTCATTTAATTCAAATAATAATTCTTGGGAACGTTCCAAAGAAAAGGTCGGTATTATCAAAGTCCCCTTTCTCTTAAAGTTGTCTTCAATAGCAATTTCTAAATTTTTTCTTCTATCATCTCTTGATTCATGATTCCTGTCACCGTAAGTACTTTCCATGATTAGATAATCAATATCAGTAACTATTTCAGTATCTGGAAGCAACATTGAAGGGCTGTTCCCCAAATCACCTGTAAAGAGTATCTTTTTTTTATTTATTATAAATTGCACCATAGCCGAACCTAAAATGTGTCCAGCATTCAAAAAAGAAACTTCAATTCCTTCACTTATTTTTATAGTTTCGTGATAGTTATATCCTTGCCATAAAGAAATTGCTAATTTAATATTTTCTTCTTTATATATTTCTGCTAAATTATGCTCTTGATTTTTAGATAATATTCCCGCTGTATCCTCAAGCATTGGAGTAGCCAGTGCTTTTGTCGGCAAGGTAGAATAAATTTTTCCTCGAAAACCTTCGCTGATTAATTTTGGAACTCTTCCCAAATGATCCACATGCGCATGAGTAATAAATAAAATATCTATCTCGCTTGATTTATATGGAAATGGGTCCCAGTTAATATCATCCGCTAGTTTCGTTCCTTGCGTAAGGCCACAATCGACTAATATTTTCTTGCCATCTGCTTCTAATAAAAAATTCGCGCCCGTTACTGAGCCCGTTCCCCCACAAAATGTTAATTTAACTAAATTTGCCATATTTTGATTATATCTTAAAATTTTCCTTTATCATAATTCTTTTTAAGAAATAAAAAATCGAAATAAATGCTCCCGACAAATCAAAAGAAAGGTCCGAAAGTGTATCGAGGCCGTTAAAAGGATCTCGGAGAGTTGCCTTATTAAGAACAATCTCAAAAATTTCCCACAAAACACTAATAAACAAAACTAGAAAAATTATTTTTAAAATTTCTTTAAAATTTGTATCCACTGGTTTCAAAAACAAAAGAAAAACGAGGCCCAACCAAAAACCTCCTAAGAAATGCATTACCATGTCAGACCACCAAATGCTGTAATACCAATGAAATTTTAAAATAATTAAATTTAAAATAGAAATAAAAACAACAAGGATCGCTATCCTCATTAAAAGCTTTTTTTTATTCATTTTGGGTAAATTTTCCATCCCATTAGAAATTTTAATTAATAATTTTTTATCTTTATCCCTATTTTTATTGAATTTCTAACGGGACAAGCTAATTTTAATTATACCATTTATAAACAAAAAATCTCCGCCCTACGGCGAAGAATTTTTTTAGGACTATTTCCAATATATTACCGTAGCTTTCGCTTAGGTGGGTGCGAGACTTATGTAACCAAGGCCACACAAGATCGAAGCTCCCAAAAAATATTGTTCTAGGTAATAATTGGAAATAACCCTACTAAAAGTTTATCTTATTTGCAAATTTTTGCAACAAAAATTTCAATAAAAACACAAAATTTATACAAAAACAAGTTTGACTTTTACAAAATTTCATAAAATTTTACTAAAAACAAAAATCCCCTTTCAGGGATTTTTATTTCAAATATTTATTTTATTTATGAGCCTTTTTAGGTTGAGTAAACTTTTGATGAACAGTTTGATAGTCACCATAAATTTCACTATCAGAAAACCAATGTGCGATTTCTGCTTTTGCTTCTTCAAGGTCACCTGATGCATGCATAACAGTTGGCAAGGCAACACCATTCTCATTTACATAATCAAGACTAGCGTGAGCATAATCTCCTCGGATAGTTCCAGGAAGAGCATCCTTTGTATTAGTTGCACCAACCATTTTACGCACAACAGCAACAACTTCAACGCCCTCAAGAACTGCTGCAATAACAGGCCCTTCCTGCATTGCACCCAATTGCACCTTGAATTGAGCTTCTCCGCGACGAGAGATCATTTTACCAATAGTTTCATAATGATGAAAATAATGCGCCTCATCTGGATTAACCATTTTCATACCAACTATCTTTAAGCCCATTTTTTCAAAACGACTTAACACTTCTCCTACAATTCCACGCTGTACAGCGTCTGGCTTAAATACAATAAGAGTTCTTTCCATATAAAAATTCTTTTTTAATTTATAATAATAACCATATCTTAACAGATATTAGTATAATTTCAAATGAAATCAATTTCAACGTTTTTCATATTTTGCCATTATCTCGGCTTCAACTTCTTCTCGATCGCGTCCGTATTTTAAATATGAAAGCTGTTTCAAATTTTCAACTAATTCAATATTCCCTTTTTCCGGAGCCAAAGTGTGCATATTGAATGGTTTGGTTGGCTGACCATTTACTAGCATGTTCATGTACGCATTATAATTATCCAATTTCATAATATCAGCTGCTTTAAAAGTTGGTTGAAATCTTTTTTCTAAAAATTCAGCATCCTCAGAACTCACTCGAAATACGGCCATCGAGCCAACGTTTCCAAAAACAGCATTCTTGATTCCTTCTTCTAATTGTGAAATATATTGATGGGCAATATTTAGGGACAATCTATATTTTCGAGCTTCAGACAAAATAGAAGAAATCGAATCAGTAGTGACATTTTGGAATTCATCAATGTATAAATAAAAATCGTTCATTTTTTGGCCAAACATATCTACTCTGGAAAGCGCTGCCATTTGAATTTTCCCGACCAAAAGCAAACCAATCAAATTGGCATTCATTTCCCCCAACCTTCCTTTTGAAAGATTTACGAGCAATATTTTTTTATTATCCATAATTTCTCGGAAATTAAATACGGATTTTTCTTGAAGGACGACAGGGCGCATAATGTCGTTAGAGATAAAGTTATCAAACTTGGAAGTAATATAAGGTACAAAGTTTGCTAAACCTTGATCCCCTGTCGTCTGTTCTGCGGCTACCCAAAATTGCTTAATAATTGGGTTACGACATTTTGATAATTTCATATCTCGAAATTCTTTATCTACGAGCACTCGAGAAATTTCAAGTAAAGTACAACCCGAAGCAGGGTCCTCCATTATAAGGAAAGCACTATTTTTAAAATATTGTTCAAACATTGGACCACCAGAAGTTTTCATATCAAACAATTTATTGAAAATACCCATCAATTCATTTACTACGAAAGTTTTCTGCTCTGGATATTTTGGATCAAATTCAAGCATATTAAGCCCCATTGGACGTGCTGTATAGGCAGGATCAAAATAAATTACATCATCGATACGTTCCTTTGGAATACGCGAAAGAATCGTCTGTATGTCCGTACCGTGCGGATCAATATAACAACAGCCATCACCATTTTTAATATCTTGAGTAATCATATTGAGCATAATGTTTGTCTTACCTGTACCCGTCTGTCCAATGACATACATATGACGAACTCGATCTTCCCGAGCCATACGAATTTCTGTTTCTCGGCCTCGATAATCATTTATGCCAAGAACAATCCCCTCTTTCCCCATTTCAATTGGTGCTGGAGCAATGCCGGCTTTTGCTTCTTTTAATTGCCCCTGTCCTGAGATACCAACTGGAAAATGAAAAACGGAAGAAAGTTCTTTTAAATTCATCGGCAAAATTTTATCATGCGAAAAAGTTCTAAAAGAAAAATCATGAAAAAGTTGCTTCAAGTCACTGCCTTTTATTTCTTCAAAGAAAATTCCATTGCTAGCAGCTTCAGTAAATTGATTAAAAGAAGATTCGATTTCCTTTAAAATTGCTTCTGCTCTTTCTTTCGTATCTCCGGAAGCTACAATTCTAATGTTCGCTTTCATGATAGTACTTTTTACTTTATTGCCTATTTTTTCAGCTGCGCCTTCATCCACGGCACGCCTACCTTTCATGTATTTTTCTTTTTTTTCTTCTTTTTCATGTGTGCCAAAAATAAGTTCCTTAGAAGCTTTTAAGAGTGCGTGATTAAATTTATATAAATTATCATTTGCATGTTTGACCGACACACCATCTTTGACATCATCTAATATTTTATGAAATTCATTCATAAATTTATTGCCAGCCGGAGCAATGACAAGCTGAATCGCGGCACCTTCACCCTGTGTTTTTAATTTAGAAAAAACATTAAGTATCATATTCATCGGATCATGCTCAATGTTATCATATGTCTTGATTGGCAAGACTCCTCTCTCTGTAAATGAAGCATAGGCTCCAACAGAACTACCCTTTTCGTTAAAAATATTATAATCGTCTGGCAAATCTTTGATTTTTGCATCGTGATAAAAAGCTAAGACTTGTTTTTCAAAAAGAGTTATATGTTTATTTGGAATTGCCGCATAAATAATAACCTGATCACTTACACTAGACAAAGCAACTTCTAAAGTAAAATAATTTTCTCTTTCATTATTTTCACTTTCAGAAATTGATTGCATGCCAGCATAAAACTGCTCCATGGCACTGATGAATTCTTTAAAACTTTTTTGTTTATCTGCTTCATCCATTGGTGGCGGAAGCGTAATTTCAAAAAGTGTCATGTTGAGAGACTTGAAAATAGGAGTGCCTTCCTTCAGATCCCCCACCACTTGCCCTGTTTTAATATACTGCACAAGCAATCTATGAAAATCATTATCAATATGAGGACTATTCATTCCTTCTGCCACAGATAAAGCATTTCGAATTCCCTTAGTTATGACAATGCCGAGTAACTCTTCCATCACAGCATCATGTGTCTCAGGTTTTAATTTTAAAACGATTCCTTCAGTTTCTTTTTTGCTTAATAAATTATCTTTATGAATTACATCTTTGGCAGGAACTTCTTTATAGGTTGAAATAACCTCTTTCACAGCATTATCTCCAGCATGTTCAAACTGACCCTGTCCGATGAGCTCTTGTTCCCTTTTGGCCACATGCGCTCGTAAATAATCCAACTCCTCTGTTGGATTACTAAATTTAGGCATTTCCTTTAAAAAAGATGGATTCATGTTTCAATTATACCTCGTACTAAAATTTTAACAAAATTTTCACACATATTTTATAAGTATTTTTACTTACAATACTTGTCCCCAAACTTTGTTTGACTTTATGTGAAATGAGTGATATTATAAAAATAGAAAGTTCTTCATATTTTCATGACAAGTATTTTTTAGTTTATCTAAGGGCCTATTTTTTGGACTTTTGGATAAACTAAAAACAACAACCATGGACAACATGTTAAAATCACTTCGGGTAAGGCTTTTATTTAAAAAACCAAAAACCCGGCTCAACAAAGAGCAAAAAATAAGCTACCAGGACTTTACCCTGGCGATGAAATCTCCTAATGGAGAACTATTCGGAATCTATTTTTTTGTGGGCCGCAACTAACCCACATACCGCAAAAGCCCCAGAAACTACATAGTATCCGGGCAAATTTTTACCCAAAAATAACTTGACATTTTAACTCAAATATGCTATACTTAATATGTTAGTTTATTAATAAAATTTTCTTTTAGGTCTAGTGTCATGTATAATAGTATGTAAGTAATTATTAATTAACCAAAAAAAATTATGACCAATGAAGAAATGTTAGTCTTGGCTGAAAAAGTAAAAGCTGGAACAGCAACAAAAGAAGAGACTTTAGAATTTCATAAAGAGCTAAATAAGCTTTTATTGGAAACAAAGGCATTATTAGAATAATTAAATTATATTTATATGGGAACATTTGATAACATGATAGGAAAGTTAATGAACAAAAAGGTATCTCCAGAAGGACTAAAAACTGAAAAAGTCTATTCTCCTGAAGAACAAGCAATAATTGATGAAAATAAAAAATTACAAAATGAGTTTATGGCAAAATTGACAGAGCTAGAAAATGGAGCTGTCGAAAAACTTGAACCATCAAATCTAGCAAAGGTAAATGAGTTTTTAGTAAAAAACCAGAAACTTATTTTTGGTTTAATTGCCATAGCAGGAGCTGGCGCAGCCGCAGACAGTCTTGTTAATCACAACTGGGAATCAATAAATATGGACCTAGGTGTCACTTTACAAGGATTAAAATTATGGGCTGGGGCAGTAACCGCAATACTTTCAACAGCAGCAGCAGCTAGTTTTGGAAACAAAGCTCCCGTACAAGAAAAAGTTAATTCTTAAAATATCACACAATAAAAAAATCCCCCGTTAGGGGGATTTTTTTATTGTAATTTAGTTAATATTTCAGGATCTCCTTCAGTGATGAGAATCGTGTGTTCAAAGTGTGCACTCTTTTTCCTATCTGCTGTTCGAAAAGTCCAACCATCATCATCGATAGTCACATTCTTTGTACCATTGTTTAACATTGGTTCAATTGCGATTACCATACCAGGAACAAGCTTTGCGCCAACTCCAGCTTTGCCATAATTTGGAATAAATGGATCTTCATGAATCTCTTTTCCAACTCCATGCCCTGCCAATACTTCTACGATACCGTATTTGTGCGGTCGAGCAAATTTCTCAATTGCATTTCCTATGTCCCCTATTCTATTTCCACCCACAGCCGCATCGATACCTACATATAATGATTTTTCAGTAGTTTCTATTAATTTTTTTGAAGCATTACTAATTTCTCCGACTCCGACAGTCACAGCATGATCGGTAAAAAGTCCTTTATGCTTTAACCCTAAATCAAGTGAGATAATGTCCCCTTCTTTTAAAATTCTTTGCTTAGATGGAATTCCATGGACTACTTCATCATTCACCGATATACACAAAGACGCAGGATATGGTGTCTCTGCTCCCTCAGGTCGATAATTTAAGAAAGCTGGTATATCTCCCATCTCAGTTATTAATTTCAAAGCATATTGATCAAGCTCCCAAGTCGAAATACCAGGAGCTACTTTTTCTTTTACTTTTTGTAAAACAAAAGCCAACCGCTTTCCGCCTTCTCGTAAGATTTCTATTTCTCCTTTTGTTTTTATTATTATTCCCATATAAATTATATATTTTTTATTATTGTTCCCTGAAAACTTTCACCATTTAAATATTTTTTAAAATTCTCTATTGGTTTACCATTCATTATCACCACTTCAAGCCCAAGTTCTTCTGCCATTTTTGATGCAATTGGATCAAATGGAGAATTCAATCCTGGATTCCATTCCGCTGGTATTAAAGAACGATAATCAGCCCAAGAAATTTTCTCTAACTTCTTAGCCTCGGGATTAACTTTCGGATCAGAATCATAAACATAATCAGTATTTGAAAGATTAATTACTTTTTTAGCTCCGACATTTTTCGCTGCAAGTACTGCATCCCAATCAGTACTTTGTCCTGGTTTATAAGCAGAGCCAAGAATTATCGGCTTACTAAAATCAAAACTCTCTGAAAAGTTTTTAATAATTCTTTTATCTGTTTTATCTTCAAAAATCACCCTTACAAGTTGAGCATTCAGTCTTAATGATGCGATACCAATCCAATCCAAATCATCATCTGGTGGGTTTGATAGCTGTTTGGCAGCATCTTGATAACGCCTGCACACTTTTCCCCCACCGGTAATGATGATAAACTTTTTGCCAAGCGCTACTTGCGATAAAATAATCTCTTTAAATTCTCTTAAAAAATCTACATCGATTTGGTCAGGTATAATAAGCGATCCTCCAAGTGAGATTATAATTGTTTCTTCTTTCATATTATAGTGCAATAGATTTGATAATATCTTTGTGCACATCCTCGATAGATTGCTCGCCATTGATTGTGTATATTTCGTAATTTTCTTTTTCCTTAAAATAGTTCATAGCGGGCAAGACACTATTCTTATATTCATTAAATCTTCTACGCAACCCTTCTTCTGTGTCATCGGCTCTACCTCGCAAAAGATTTCTTTTCATGGCTTCTTCTTCAGAAAGTTCTATGTAAATAATTTTTACATTCCCTCTTTTGAAAAACTTAACCATTTTTTCAAAACTCTCGGATTGAGCAATTGTCCTAGGATACCCATCCGCAAAAATGTGCATATCTTCATTGAGCGAGGTGGTGAGAATATTAGTAAAAATTGAAGTAGTTAAAAAATCAGGTTGTAATTCCCCTCTTTCTAAAGAATCTTTAACTAAAGAAGCAGTGTAATTTTTAGTCTCAAGAAGACTTCGAAAGCCATCTCCTGTGCCCGCATACACGCACTCCTTGCCATCCTTGGCCTTTAAATAGTCAATTAGTAGTTTCACCTGGGTTCCTTTACCAGAGCCCACTTGTCCGAAGAATAAAAAGGTTTCTGTTTCCATCTCTTTACAATACAAAATTTAAGCTTAAAAAACAACCCTAGGTGTGTTATATTGAATATACCTGTCCCATTAGAAATTCAACAAAAAATGGGAGCAAGGGAAATGATTATTAATTAAAACTTCTAATGGGATGAAAAAAGAGATCGTTACTATATGTGGAGGGTTAGGAAGTGGCAAATCAAGCACTGCAAAAAGAGTAGCCCAAACCCTAGGTTTTAAGCACTTTTCTTCAGGTGATTTTTTTCGACAAGTAGGCTTGGAGCTTGGACTATCTGTAACCGAAACAAATATCAGAGCTGAAACAGATCCTAAGATTGACGAGATGACTGACCAAAAACTTAGAGATTTAAATAATGAAAACAAAATTGTGATTGATTCACGCACAGCCTACCACTGGATACCCGACTCTTTTAAAGTTTATTTAGACCTATCCCCCGATATTGCCAAGGAGAGAATTTTAAATAGTATTCGTGAAAACAAACTTAGAGAACAAAGTGAGCAAGCAAAAAACAGTGAAGATGTTTTAAAAAAAATGACTGAGCGTTTTCAAAGTGAACAAAAGAGATATTGGGATTTATATAAAATAGACAATACAAATATGAGTCAGTTTAATCTAGTGATAGACACAAACAAAAACAACCTAAATGAGGTTGTTGAAATTATCGTTTCAGAATATCAAAAGTGGATTAAGATTTAGTAATACTGTTATCTAGACAATAAGACATATTTATCTATACTGAACATTTTTTATCTTCGATAGACACTGACTTCTCTTCAAAACTTATAATCTCTTTTTGGTCAGTTCCAATTTCTTCTAAAGAAATTTGGTCATATGGGTCCTTGTCATTAATTAATTCAAGTAAAAAAGAAAGTGTTTCCAGAAAATCACATGGATTATTTTTTACATCCTCTTCGTTAAATTGGCGTAAAAAATCCAAACAAGCAAAAGCTTGTTCTTTTTTAGTTTTTTTATTATCTATAATAAACTTTTCTAGACTTTCTCCTAACATATTATTTATTGCAAATTATTATTAGAACTTAATACCTATATTATATACCAAAATAATAAAAAAGTCAATCCAAAATAGACAAAATAAAAAGCCCCGTAGGGCTTTTAGGGAATTATTTAGTATTCTCGCATCGATATTTGAGCATCTACTTTTTTGATCAAATCAAGCAGTACTGAGACGACGATAAGAAGAGCTGTGCCACCGAGCGCAATAGCAGAGATACCAGTAACAGCTCGTACTATCAAAGGTAAAACTGCGATAATACCAAGGAATGTTGCTCCGAGTAACGTAATGCGACTTAACACTTTTGAAATATATTGAGAAGTAGATGGACCTGGTCTGATACCTGGAATAAATGCACCATTCTTTTGCAAGTTAGTAGATAGAGCCTCAGGGTCAAAAGTAACTGCAGTGTAGAAATACGTAAATAGAAATACTAAGATAAAATACAATACAGCGTACAACCAACTTGTTTGTGAAAAACCAGTTAAAGCATGTGAAACTTTCAATACTGTCGCATTAGTTGAACTTGCCATAAAGTTTCCGATCATTTGAGGGAAAAGCAAAATAGAAAGTGCAAAGATTATAGGAATAACTCCAGCTTGGTTTACGCGTAGTGGCAAATAAGTAGAACCTCCACCATACATCTTTGCTCCACGAACTCGCTTTGCATAAGTCACAGGGATTGGTCTTTCTGATTCAGTGACTACTACGACTCCAGCGATAACCAAAATTCCCAGTACTACGAATACGATATATAGAGGAATTTGAGAAACATCAAAAGTAAATAACAACTGACTCATTTCAGTAGGAATTCTAGAAACGATACCAGCAAAGATTAAGAGAGATACTCCATTACCAATACCGAACTCAGACATTAATTCTCCGATCCACATGATAAGCATTGCACCTGCAATGACGATGATGATATTGGTGATTCGGTCAAACATTGTTAAGTTAATTAAAATTTTCTGACTTTCAAGAATTGCTAAAAGAGAAAACCCTTGAATTGCAGCTAGTGGTATAGTAAGCATTCTTGAGTATTGAGTAAATTTCTTTCTTCCTGCTTCCCCTTCTTCGTGGTACATCTTTTTCAAAGCTGGCACCATAATGGTGAGCAATTGCATGATGATAGAACCAGTAATATATGGTCCTACTCCCAACATGATGATAGATAGATTTGAAAGTCCACCACCAGAAAAAATATTTAGTATTCCAAAAAATTGATTATTGCTCAAGAAACGACTAAGAGCCACAGCATCAATGCCTGGAATTGGAATAGAGGAAAGTAAACGAAAAACTATGAAAGATCCAAGAACGAAAAGGATTTTTTTTCTTAAAGAAGAATCTGTCCAAATTAATTTAATTTTCCCTATAGAATTTTGCATATTTTTTTTATAAAACCGTACCTCCGGCTTTAATAATTTTCTCTTTAGCAGAGAGAGATACGAGACATTTCGTCACTTCAATTTTTGCCGTAAAAGTAGTTTTGTTATTTAAAATTTTAACCTGTGGAACAAAACCCTTTTTTCTTTTAATTACTTTTAATTCAAGTAATTTAGCTGGATTTACTTCTCCTCCTTTAGGGAAAGCTTTAGAAATAGCATCAAGTGATACTCCAACTGGTTTTACTGCGAAAGACTTAAACTGATATCCACGATTTTTTGGAAGCTT
Source organism: bacterium (assembly GCA_037139635.1). Lineage (GTDB taxonomy): Bacteria > Patescibacteriota > Minisyncoccia > Phycocordibacterales > UBA9973 > UBA9973. The sequence goes on from JBAXFW010000006.1 coordinate 16,861, forward strand.
CTTAATGATATCACGAAGTTCTGGTCGGCGCTTGTTACCAGCACGAGCCGTCTGACCCTTCCCTCCTCGTCCGGAAGTTTTAGCATGTTTACCGCCACGTCCAACGATACGGTCTTTTTTATTTTTATGTATTCTTTTTAAGTTATTTATTTGCATAAAATTTATTTATTTACTACTTCTTCTTTTCCAGCAATTACTACAGTTTCAGGA
>JBAXFW010000007.1:0-16288 GCA_037139635.1 bacterium
TAGGACAGCGGGTTCTCAATCCGTCAACCGGAGTTCGACTCTCCGTGAGGTCACAGATTTTTTAGCCCTATTTATTAAGGTACTCTTTATGTTCTTTTGAGAATTCAAAACTTTTGATATAATTATTAAATGGAAAATTTTAAACCAAAAGTTAATTTTCGACACCTTGAAGGAAATTTTCAACCCATAAAAGTTTGCATTCACAACAAGGGCAACTTTGAAAATTCACCATTCGTTGGGAATTATGAATATAAAAATTATTTTGAAGACGTAGATTATAGTGCAAGTCCTCGTTACTATAAATTAAACAAAATGCTTAACGGGGGCTGGGAAACTTATGTGATTTCTGATGCTAACTCTAATAATAAATTTACTCAAGGACTATTTGATTGTACTGGATTTATTGTCGTCGCAGAAGATAAAAATACAAATCAAAATATATCAATACTTTCACACCAAGACCCTAAAAAGTTTTTAGAACCAAAATTAATTGATTCATTTAAACTAGACCTAGCAGAAAGTTTGAAAAAAATTTCAATGAGAGCTAAAAAAGGGAGTGTCGATGCAATAATTTATGGTGGAAACAGATTTGGAGGAAATTCTAATAATTTTGAAAAATCAATTAAACTTGTTTCTGAAATTATTTATAATGAGTTAGGATTTAAGCCCACAGTAACAACTGCCCCTAAAGAAGATGTTGGCTCTTCGGATATTTATTTTGATAATAAAAACCGTAGAGCATATTTATTTGTGCCTGAGCAAAAAAAAGATATCACTTTAGAAGAATTCCATCCAGATAACGTTATAGAACAAGTAGAAAAACAAACTAAACAGCAACCAAATACATATCTATAAAAATTACAGCGCTCTTTCATAGATTGAAAACTAGTTTAAAATTTTTGCCATTTTTAAAAATATGTAGTAAGGTGAATATTAAATATAGTACATTGAAAAATGTATATTAATTCTTTATTGGTTGTCCTAAGTATCTCTTAGGGTTTTTAGGACAATCAATTAAATAATTATTAAACACACAAATCAAATACAAATAAGCTATGGAAAAAACAATGATTTTCACACCCCTACACACCGAGGGTGTAAGTTTCGAAAGCAGTGCTACTCTCTTTTTAGAAGAAACGCACTATGCGTTAAGGACAAGTGGCATTATGATGGCTCCTTGTTCCCACAAAATTAAAGCATCAAACCTTACATATGGTTTTATGTTTACAATTATCACAAACGGACAGGAGCACGACAAACTTCTCGAAATACATGTAAATAAGTTCGGAAACATCCTTTGCACTGTGTACTTCCTTAATCCAACTTCTCAGAAATGGGAAGAAACGGATTCGTGGGAAGATTTTCTCAGCCTACCAAATTTCATCAAAAAATTTCCTCAGATAATTGAGGATTTAAAATAAATCAAATGAAACAATTTCCATTGGTCAAAGTAGGCTCTGACGAAGAGCTTAAAGCATTTGTGGGCGCTATCGTGGAAAACTTAAAAGTAAGAGGAATTCACTTAAGATTTCCAAACGATACTCAAGGAAACCCTCACGAGCCAATATATTCTCACTTCCTGCTTGAAGTGGCGGATAAGCCTGAAATAAAACTTTCAATCCTTTTTGATAAAAAAAACTTATTGATAATGGTTGGAGTTTATAAAATTTTTGAAGTAAATGAAAAAGGTCAGAAAAAGATAGAAACAGAAAAAATTCTGGCCTCAAAATTTATACCAATAGTAGAATTTAAATAGACCTGCCCCAAAAGCAGGTTTTTTTATTTCTTAGCTACCCATTCAGTGTCTTGACGAACCAATAGTTTTGATTTATTTTTTTGATCTTCCAAAATAGCTTCAACGGTTCTCTCCATTCGCATTCCTTGGGAACCCTTAATAAAAACTAAGTCATTTTTTTTAACAAAAGTTTTCAAAAATTCTCCAGCATCATATGAATTTGAAAAATCGAAAATATTTTCTTCATTCATACCGACTGACTCTGCACCAATCTTGATTGCATCCGCTCTCTGTCCAACAACGATTAATACATCCACATTTTCTTTCGCAATTTTACCAACTGCTTCATGAGCATCTTTTGTGTGTTTTCCAAGTTCAAGCATATCTCCCAATACAGCAATTTTTCTACCTTTACTCTTTACCTCACCTAATGTTTTAAGGCCAGACTCGCAAGCAAAAGGTGAAGAATTATAGGTATCATCAATTATAAATGATTCATTTATACCTTTTAAGATTCTCATTCTACCTGGAGGAATATCATAATTTTTTAAACGGTTCACTGCATCAAGCATATTTAATTTTAAGCCTGAACATAAAGCAAGTGCACCAAGTGAAGCATAAATATGATTTTTCCCAAATACGTCTTCAATAATAACTGGCAAACTTTTACCATTATCATCTATCCGATAGATTATTCCTTTCGGTGAATTTGTTTCGTCGTAAAAAATATTTTCGCCAGAACCCAAAACGTCTGCTCCGTTTTTGAAACCATAAGTAATAAAAATATTTTTTGTTTTTGTTTTCATCGCAAGCACTGCTTCATCGTCAGCATTCAAAACTAAAAGTCCATCTTTTTTTAAAGTTTTAATCAATTGAGCTTTTTCCTCAATTAAATGTTTTCGAGAATTAAAAAATTCAATATGCACTGGCGTCTCTCCAATGGCAGTGATTATGACTACATCACTTTTAATCCATGAAGCAGTTTTTTTCATATCACCCGGTTTCCCAATTCCAACTTCAAGCACAAGCCAAGTCGGATATTTGTGTGGCCAAATAATAAGCCATAAACCTTTTAAAATATTTTTAAGCCATACAGTTGGATTATTCCAACCATTTGGAACACCAAGAATCGTCAACGGCAAGCCTATCTCGCTGTTGAAACTTTTTTCACTTTTTCTTACATAAGAAACTCCAGAGAGCACTGCATAAACTGCATCTTTAGTAGAGGTCTTTCCAACTGAGCCGGTGATAGCTACAACTTTCGGTTTGTACTTCCAAAGAACTAGTCGTGATTCTATCCTTAATATATATGTGATTATTTTTTTAAAAAATATTTGCATGAATGAATTCATAATTGTTAATTCATAATTTCTCTATCTGTCAGGTGGAATTTCGTAATAATTTAATAAAAATTTCGTAATATTTAAAAATGGCTCTGCCCAAGTAATTGAAGCATATTGTACAGCTTTTGGATTTATAGCATAAAGAAAAACTATAAATTTAGGATCATAGGCTGGAAAAAAACCAACAAATGAATGAGTATGCCTATCTAGATAATAACCTCCTCCGTTTTCTTTAGCAACTTGCGCAGTGCCCGTTTTTGCTGCAATACTATAACGCTCGATACCAGGAGAAAGTTTATCAAAAGATTTATCCATCACCGTCACCATCATTCTGGTAATTTCTTCTGAAGTCTTTTTCGTAATTTTTGTCGGAGTCAAGGAATATGACATTTCTTTTTTTGTACCATCATCATATTTAATATATTTTACAACATGAGGAACTACTAGATTCCCACCATTAGAAAGCGAAGCTAGTGCCCTCGTCATCTCGATTGGGGTCAAAGCTATTCCTTGTCCAAAAGCAGCATTAGCATATTCGATATCTCTTGGACTCGTCATTATATTTGAAACAAGTCCACTAGTTTCATTTGGTAAATCAATTCCTGTTTTTTCTTTAATACCATAAGAAAGTAAATATTCTCTCAACTTGTCTTTTCCTAAATGCTGATATACATAGACCATTCCTGTATTTAATGATTGATTAAGAACATCTTGCATAGTTGTACCTGGGCCTCTACCCTTTTTATCAAAATTTGAAATAACTTTTTTATCAACGACCACACTTCCTGTATCATTATATTTTGTATCAGCAGTTACTACACCTTCATTGAGTGCTCCAGCCATTACTAATGGTTTTACCACAGAACCAAATTCAAGCACATCCTCCACTATTGGATTAGAAAAAGTGTGAGCATCCTCAACTCCAGAAAAATCATTTAAATTAAAATCAGGTTTAATAGACATTGCATAAATCGAGCCATCAGTCGGATTCATAATAATTCCTCCTATCGAATCAACACTATATTTTTCTTTTACATCATTCAAAGTTTTTTCCAAAAAACCCTGTACAGTAGGTTCAATCGTCGTAACAATATCACCATTAGAATCATCACCTGAACCTAATTTTTCATTTATATTAGAAAAAACTTCTGCAAAAAAATTAATATAAGGATTATTTTGATTTTGCGAAAGTACACTATTGTATTGTCTCTCAAGCCCATAACGTCCAGCTAATTCATCTCCTTTATAGCCTACGAAACCAAGTGTATGAGCAGCAAGATTTTCTCCAGGATAAAAACGCCATTTTTCTTTATAAATTGTAACTCCAGGAATTTTTAATGAAGAGACACTATCTGCTACGCCTTTTGAAAGATGAACAGCAATTTCTTCATATGGGTCAGCTTTTTTTTCTGCTTTTATTTTAAATTTATCGTAATCAAGATCAACTATTATTTCTTTTAATTTATTAAAAGCTCCATCAATGTCTATGATTTGAGTCGGGTTGATAGCAATTTTATAACCTGCAGTTTGTACTGCAGCCGAAACTAATTGCCCATTTTTACTTTCAAAAAATATTCCATTACGTTCAAATATATCAGAAGAAGGTGTCGCATATTGTCTATCTGCTTTTTCTTTATATGAACTACTATGCACTACCTGTACTAAAAAAAGTTTTGTAATTAAAATAAGTGCAAAAAATAATATACAAAAAGACAAAATTCTAATTCTAGAAAATATATTTTTGAATTTTGAAAAAAACTTAGAATTCATTTGTTAATAGACTTAGAGTACCAAGAGATTTTCTAACAGCAAACTGAGTTTTTGCTTCTTTAAAGCCCATTTCTGAAGACATTGTTAGGTCAATCTTGTTTGATAAAGATAGATATCTTAGTTCCAAATCTCCAACTTCATTTGAAAGACTTCTTACTTCACTCCCCAAGCTTTGTCGAGCGACAACATTAAAAGTGATACTTCCTAGAATAAAAATATAAGCAAAAATACATACTCCAAAAGATGCAAGTAAAATATTAAGCAATCTTTTTTCTAAATTATTGTTATTCACAATATTTACATTCGGAGCATAATTTTTTATTTTTTGAGCAGCTTTTTTCATTTTTTTATATTTTTTCTAAAATTCTTAATTTTGCACTTCTCGATCGATTATTAATTTTCAACTCTTCTTCACTAGCCAATATCACTTTTTTGTTTATTAATTTTGCTTCATTATTTTTTTCTTTTTCTTTATAAAACTTTTTTACTATCCGATCTTCTAAGCTATGGAAACTTATCACCGACATCCGTCCTCCTTTGTTTAAAATTTTAAATCCTCCTGCTAAACCTTTCTCAAGCACACCTAATTCATCATTAACTGCGATTCTAATGGCTTGAAAAGTTCTTGTGGCAAAATGTAACTTCCCTTTCCTGTAACTTCCTGGCACCGCTCTTTCAATAATGCTCACTAAATCAAAAGTACTTTCAATCTTTTTCTTTTTCCTACTTTCGACAATTTCTCGAGCTATTCTTCCTCGATACTTTTCTTCTCCATAGCCGTAAATGATATCTGCCAAACTTTTTTCACTCCATCCGTTTACAATATCCATTGCAGTTAGGTCTTCTGCCTGAGGATTTTCTTTCATGGTCATCAACAATGGTTCATTTTTCATAAAAGTAAATCCTCTACCAGAATTCTCTAATTGATCACTACTCAAACCTAAATCAAAAATTATTCCATCAATATTCTCAAGCTCCCCAATATCAGCAAAATTTTTATTTAAAAATGTGATATTACAATTACATTTTTCAAATTTACTTTTTGCTTTCTCCCACGCTCCACGATCTTGATCAATAGCAATTATTTTTACATTTTTATATCTATTACAAATCTCTCTACTATGTCCTCCACCACCAAAAGTGGCATCTATGACAGTCGCTCCGTCTTTTAGGTTTAAGCCATCTATTGTTTCATTTAAAAGAACTGTCTTATGTACACTATCTATTTTCTCAGTCATTATGAATTCTTTCCTCCAAGACTTTCTGCTAATCTGTCGGCCTCTTTTTCAAAACCCACTTCACATTTCTCCCATGCATCTACATTCCAAATTTCAACTCTATCTTGCACGCCCACTATCACTGCTTTATCTTTTAATTTAATTCTGTCTTTCAAAACATCTGGAATCAATATTCTGCCAATTGAATCTAGTTCAACTTCTGCAGCGCGTCCGAACATAAATCGATTAAAACTTCTCTGGTCACTTTTTAGGAAAGATAAATCTGATTCTGAATTTGAAAGTTTTTTAGAAACCTTTGCCCACTCTTTCAAAGTGAAAATAAATAAACATTGGTCGAGTCCTGGGGTGATGATAATTTTCTTGCCGAGTTCTTTTCGAAATTTAAAAGGTAGAGATACTCTATTTTTGTCGTCTATTGTGTGTGTATATTCTCCAATTAACATAATTTTATTTATTTAAATTTTCCCACCTTTTCCCACTTAGTATACATTATAAACCACTGTATATTTATAGCAAAGTCCTTACTGTGGATAACTTAAATCTATTTCCGTCCTTGCTAATTAAGTAATAGTGTTGTATATTAAAGTCAGAAAACTAATATAAAAAATTAAATTTTTGATCTATGAAAAAAGAAGAAATCTCCAAACCCAAAGGAGAAGAAATAAAAAGGGCAAAGATAATTGCAAAAGGCACAAAGTGCTCCTTTTTAAATGCACTTAAATTCTCGCGCCTTGCGAAAAAAATTAAAATATAATATGAAAAAAAATTTTCTTATCTTCGGACAGCTTCCTGAATGGGAGCAGTCCTTGATTGCCGGTGCAATCATAGTTGCCATAATCCTTATCCTGTTTTTCGCAGGAAAAAGGTTATTAAAAAATGCAACTCCTCAACATGAAGAAGGAACACTCGCTCCTAAATTGAGCAAGTATGATAAATTCATGAAAGACGTTTGGTCAAAAGAAAGACTAGACGAATACTACAAACGCCGAGAGTTAGAAGATCTCGGTTTGTATGACACAAAATATTAAAAATATCCCGCAACATAATGCGGGATTTTTTATTCGTTATTTTTAGGTCGCATTAGTGGAAAAAATTGTATTTCACGAATTGGTTTATCCGCCAGAAAAGCAAACAACATTTCACCAAAACCAAAACCACAAGTAGGTGGCATGCCATGTTCTAACATTTCTACGAATTCCATATCAGGCATCATGGCTTCTTTGTCCCCCGCTTTCAATAATTCTTGTTGTGCTAAAAATCTTTCTGCCTGATCTATCGGATCATTTAATTCAGAAAAACCATTGCCAACTTCGGACCCAGCAATAATAATTTGGAATCTTTCAGTTAAATTAGAATTCTCTGGCATAGATTTTGAAAGTGGTGAAACAAGCTTTGGGTGTCCTGTCAAAAAAACTGGACCAGAAATTTTTCTTCGGCAATATTTCCAAAGAGTATCCACGAGGCGTTCCATGGTAGTACCATCATAAACGACTTTTAATTCAATTAATTTATTTTTAACTTCTTCTGAAGTTGTATTAAGAACATCGATTCCTGTTTCTTTTATAATAGTTTCTCGATAATCAATTTTTTCCCATTTACCACCTAGGTCGAATTTATGTCCCCTCGTCTCAAAGATAGTTTTCTCAAATACATCCAATGCAATTTTTTTATAAAGTTCTTCCACCAATTTCATGCCATCTTTATAATTAGCATATGCCCAGTAAAATTCTAGATTTGTGAATTCCTGCAAATGATTAGCATCCGTACCTTCATTACGATAAGCTCTTCCAATTTCAAAAGTCTTATTAAAACCAGCTGCCATAAGGCGTTTTTGCCAAAGTTCTCCGATTGATATACGCAAAAATAATGGAAGTTTAAAATCTTCATTATATGTTTTAAAAGGAGTTGCTTCTGCTCCACCTGTCGTCACTTCTAAGGTTGGAGTCTCAACTTCCATAAAGCCATGATCTTTCATAAAAGTGCGAACAGTATCCCAAAATTTTGTTTTTTTAAGCATGAGGCTTTTTGCCTCCTCGTCCATTAAAATATCTAAATATCTTTTTCGAAATCTCTCTTCAACGTCTTGCAATCCATGCCATTTTTCTGGTAATGGTCGCAAGGACTTTGAAAGCATTCTCCAATCTTTTGTCTCAATACTTTTCTCTCCTCTTTTGGTTGTGAAAAAATTACCTTGTACCTCAACAAAGTCTCCAATGTCGGACACCTCAGTAAATAAAACAAATTTATCATCACCCAATGAATCTTTTTTTAATAATGCTTGAAATGTTCCGGTACCGTCATTGAGAGTTAAAAACACAATAGCACCCTGCCCTCGAATAGACATAATTCTACCAGACACCCACTTTTCTTCATTATTTTTTTCTAAATCTTCAAATGAAATAACTACTTCTTTCAAAGTAAGTTCTCTTTTTGATTCGGCGGGGTACGGATTAATACCTCGAGCTTTTAATAATTCAAGTTTTTTAATTCTAGCATCTCTTATTTCGTCTATTGATGACATACTTATATTATAGCTTAGATATCTTTCAATACAAAATTTATGAGAATTAAGATACGTCTATAATTTTATAATTGACTTCTCCACTTGGAGTTTTAAATGAAATTGTTTCTCCTTTTTTCTTACCGAAAAGAGCTTCTCCAAAAGGTGAATGATTTGATATTTTACTCTGAGCCATATCGGCTTCCTCTGATCCGACAATTTGATAAGTTTTTTTATCTTCTGCTCCTTCTTTTTGTACAACAACTTTCGAGCCGATTTCAATCGTATCTCCGCCGCCACCTTTCACCACTTCAGCTGACTGAAGAATTTCTTCAATTCTTTTTATTCGCTCTTCAAGCTTCCCTTGATCTTCGCGAGTTTGATGATATTCCGCATTTTCAGAAAGATCACCAAGTGATTTTGCATAGTCCAAATTCGCAAGAATTTCTTTACGCTTTGGTCCTTTTAAATCTTTTAGCTCTTCTTCTAGAGCCACCTTTTTTTCTTGTGTTATGTAATTACCTTTCCTATCCATATTTTATATACTTAAACAAATAAAAGAATTCCACGACAATTATTTAGATTGGAATTCTTAATACAATCTTAGCTTTTTTTGATAAAAATGTAAATACCCTTGCCAAATAGCGTATAAAAATAAGCATTTTTTGCAAAAATAAAAACCGTGTCACACAAAGTGCGACACGGTTGTAATTTTTTCAGTTGCCCTAGTTAGTGACAACCGAAATATTTGTCGGAAAGTCCGACAACAGATTTCCGTCGAATTTAATTTCCTGGGAGCCTGTTCTCTCCCCAGAAGAGAGGTCGTACCAGGCAAATGATTTTTTATTCATCGAAACTTCGACGGAGGAGTTCTGCCCTACTTCTATTACGGGCATATATATTCTATATGTAATAGAAGCATTATGATTTATCATGTTATTTCCTTTTAACTGAAACATTGTTATATTTTCAGAATCTAAAGAAACATAACTTGCTGTTTCTACTATATTTCGTGATCCATTTGGATCATTGATATAAATGTTCGCATTGTAAATCTGACCGAACGAAACATTTTTACTATTAATAATGAGACCTATCTCACCCACTGATATGGCACCTTTTGAATCTCCTGTTATGGTAACGTCCGCAATTTCTACACTTCCCACGTGTACAGTGGAAAAATAATGATTAGGCTGTGACATTACTATGTGCGGAACACTCATTACAAGCGTCATGGTGGGTGAAGAATTTTTGGAAACAAAAAGTATATTTACATGCCTCCCGTCTCCCGATTGATATTTGACAGAGATCATTTTAATAGAAGTCGTAGTTCCAGATGATGTCATCTTAAGATCTACTGGCCCAATTGGGCCATAGGAAACATACACCGGCATATTCACTCCGTTTGAATTTCTCGAAACTTTTATGCTCAAACCAGAAGCTTCAACAACTCCATTCATACAAACAAAATCCATGCCTGCAATCCTCAAAGACACAACAGAGGGCAAACCTTCGACTGAAAATTTTAAATCAGTTATTATAGCCTCTGCCTCAGAGGAAAAATTGTACGTAACGCGTACTTCGTTAATTGACCCGCCATCCCCACATGGGACGTACTGCGCGGGTGTCGTTTCCGACACAACTACAGTAGGTTGGTTTAACCAACCATTTAGACCGTAATTAGTTTCTTCCTTCTTGCAGGAAGTGAAAGCTCCAACAATTAAAATTGCGAGCATGGCAATAAAAAAAAACTTTTTCATAATTTGGAGATTTGTGGAAAACTTGGCTTTTTTTGACCTTACCTTCCGATTAAACATTTAGGATTTAGTAAAAAGCCTCAACATATTAAAATGCTTTAATAAACTAAGACTTTTTACTAAATCGAACCCAAATATGAATATTTATAAAAGAACGATATCTTTACATATTAGCATACTTTGACAGAATAGTCAAGTAGTAGTGTGGTATGCTAATATCTCGATTTATGTAAGCAAATATGTCACGACTAATCACTTTCCTTCTCTCAAGACTTGCTATATATTTATTTTATGATAATCTATATCCTATATGGCAAAAACAGTAATCGAGGTCAAGAAGAATCCAAACGAAAACAATGCGTCGGTACTCCGTCGTTTTTCTCGTCGGATTCAAGAATCAAATATAATTCAAAAAGTAAAAGGTCATCGTTACAATGAAAGAAAAGAATCAAAGCTTAAAGTAAAAAAGAGTGCACTGAAGAGAATGGGCAAGAGAAAGGAAATTGAAAAACTTCGAAAGCTTGGAAAAGTAAAATAATTATGGAAGATAAAGTTTCTATCATAAACAAAACAAAAGGTAAGCTTCCGGGCTTGCCTTTTGTATTAATTAAAGAAGATATTTTAGGAAAAGAATTTTCACTTTCTATTGCTTTCATCAGTAAAAATAAGTCAAAAGAATTAAATAATAAATATCGAGGTAAAAATAAATCAACAAATATATTATCTTTTCCTTATTCTAAAAATGAAGGCGAAATTTTAATTTGCCCAGACATAGTTAAAACAGAAACTAGAAAATTTGGTCGTACTTTCCGCGAACTCCTTGGGTTTTTAGTTATCCACGGAATGTTACATTTGAAAGGAATGGAACATAGTAGTACAATGGAGAAAGCGGAAAAAAAATATGATCAGAAATATTTCAGTCGGAATTGATATTGGTACTTCGACCACTCGTGTCGTAGTCGGAGAATTTACAAAAGGAGAAAAAAATCCTAAGGTAATTGGAGTTGGTGAAACAGAGTCGAGAGGTGTACGTCATGGATATATTACTAACAAAGACGAAGCCGTCATCTCACTCAAGAATGCACTCGACATGGCTGAAAAAACTTCTGGCATAAAAATCAAGAGAGCATTCATTTCGATTTGCAGTACCACGCTTCGCTCTGAAATAAGTAATGGTAGTGTCGTCGTCTCCAAAGCAGATGGCGAAGTTACAAATTTAGATATTGAAAAAACGTTAGAAGATTGTGAAAAAAATTTAAATCTAGGAAACAAAAAAATAGTTCATTCATTCCCTTTATCTTTCAAACTAGACGGTAAAGAAGTATTAGGCCGACCAGAAGGCATGCATGGCACGAAACTTGAGGGAAAAACCCTTTTTATTACAAGCTCTCTTCAACATTGGGAAGATTTGTTAGAAGTAGTGGCTGAAGCTGGAGTTGACCCTATTGGAGTCATTGCTTCCCCTATTGCCGGAAGCTATATTGCCTTATCTGAAAAACAAAAAATTGTAGGTTCCGCTTTAGTAGACATTGGATCTGAAACAGTGTCTCTCTCGGTGTTCGAAAATGGCACAATTATTTCTCTCCAAACATTTTCAATTGGTTCAGTTGAGATTACCAATGACATTGCACTCGGTTTTAAAATTCCACTTGAAAAAGCAGAGAGTTTAAAAATGGATAGTTCTTCAACTGAATTTTCTAAAAAGAAATTGACTGAAATTATTGATGCTCGCCTCTCAGATATTTTTGAACTAATTGAAAATCATTTAAAAAAAATTAAAAGAAATGAACTTCTACCTGCTGGAATTATTTTCATCGGTGGTGGAGCAAATACTATCGGCCTTGAAGAATTATCGAAGTCCACTTTAAAACTTCCATCAAAAATTGGTACCACAGAAATATTTGGTAATACTAAAACCAAACTTCGTGACCAATCTTATTTTGTCGCATTAGGACTCTTACTTTCCAGAGAAAATAACGAGAGCTATGTAGAAGGTTCATTTGCAAATTTCTTCAAAGATGCAAAAAACGCAATAAAATCAAGCATAAAACAATTGATGCCATAACTAATAGTTTGAGAAAAAAGTCAGTTTTTTATTAAAAAAGCAAAAATTTGCTTTTTTTCTTTATTGTATTAAGATTAGCCTTATAAGAAATTGATCTTGTCATTATTAACTTAACCCCGCAAAAGTCGGGAAAACCGAGGTAAAAATCGGAATAAACAAATATGCCAAAAGTAAACCCAATAATAGAAAGTTTTGCTCGAATTAAAGTAATCGGTGTTGGAGGTTCTGGTAAAAATGCACTAAACCACATGATTGCTTCAAAAGTTAAGGGTGTCGAGTTCATTTGCATGAACACTGATACACAAGACTTACATCACTCATTAGCTGAGAAAAAAATTCATATCGGAAAAAATCTTACCAAAGGTCTCGGAGCTGGAATGGATCCAGAAGTCGGACGAAAAGCTGCCGAAGAAACCAAATCAGAAATCCAAGATGTGATCAAAGGTTCAGATATGATTTTTATAGCTTGTGGAATGGGAGGAGGAACAGGGACAGGTGCTGCACCTATCGTTGCTCGTGCTGCAAAAGAACAAGGTATCCTCACTGTCGCAGTTGTAACTAAGCCATTTTTCTTCGAAGGAAATCACCGAATGAAAATAGCAGAAAAAGGAATAGAAGAACTAGCCAAAGAAGTAGATGCTATTATCGTTATTCCAAATGACAAATTATTGCAACTAGCTGATAAAAATACTAATTTCAAAGATGCTTTCGCAACTTGCGATGATGTCTTAAGACAAGCAGTGGAAGGTATTTCTGACCTTATCACTACCCCTGGAGTAATCAATGTGGACTTTGCTGATATTAGAGCTATTATGTCTGATGCTGGATCTGCTCTTATGGGTATAGGGTCTGCTTCTGGTGAAAAGCGAGCTGAAAAGGCAGCGTTAACTGCCATCAATTCCCCATTACTTGAAGTTTCAATCAACGGTGCGAAAGGAGTACTCTTTGCAATCTCTGGTGGTGAGGATATTACCATTCATGAAATTCAAGAAGCTGCCAAAGTTATTACAGAATCAATCGACAAAGATGCTAAAGTTATTTTTGGAACAATCTTTGATGAAAAATTAAAGAAAGGCGAATTGAAAGTTACCGTTATTGCTACTTCTTTCTCGGCAGACTTGCCACGTAAAAGCCTTTTCAGTACTGTACTAAATAATAATCAAACTTTAGTTAAAGATGAAAAGCCTGAAGTCATCAAAAAAGAAATTCATAATACTCTACAAAATCTAAGCAACAACAATAATAATAATGTGATTAACAATAGTCTTCCTAACAATATTGATCTCATGAAAAAAGTTGAAAAGAAGCCAGAAATTGTAGAAGATATAATTATTGATGATGCCGATGATTGGAGTGCGGTACCTGCATTCTTAAGACGAAACAAAAAATAAAAACTCAAAAAACCTCTTCAGAATTCGGAGAGGTTTTTTGGTTTATTTATATTTTTTTGATATACTGACACTATGATAGACTTAACAATTATTGGTGGAGGACCAGCTGGTAGCGCTGCCGCAGTTTATGCTGCTCGCAAAAGACTTAATACCCTATTTATCACCGCTGAATTTGGTGGGCAATCTGTCGTTTCTGAAAAAATACACAATTGGATTGGTACAACTGAAATTGCTGGAGCTCAATTGGCCGAAGACTTAAAGAAACACGTATTAGCTTATGCTGGAGAAAAATTAATAGTTAAAGAAGGAACTAAGGTCATTTCAGTAATAAAAAATATTGAGACAAATACTTTCAAGATAAAAACAGATAGTGATGAAGAATTTGAAACTAAAACTATTTTAATAACGACTGGTAGTTCTCGCCGAAAATTAGAAGCCAAAAATGCTGACAAATTAGAACACAAAGGACTCACCTATTGTGCTTCTTGTGATGGCCCAATGTTTGAAGGTGCCGATGTAGCTGTAATTGGTGGAGGTAATGCTGCATTTGAAAGTGCTTCCCAACTTTTGGCGTACTGCAATTCTGTGACCTTAATAAATAGAAGCGATACATACCGCGCAGATGCTATCACGGTAGAAAAAATTTCTCAAAATCCAAAGTTTAAAGCTTTAAAAAATATTGAAATATTAGAAGTGACTGGTGAAAAGTTTGTCGATGGATTATTAATAAAAAATACTACTACTGATAAAACAGAAGAGCTGAAAGTCACTGGTATTTTCGTAGAAATTGGACAAATTCCAAATACAACTTTCGTAAAAGATATCGTAACTCTCGATAAAATTGGTAAAATCAAAATTGACCCTTGGACTGGAAAAACTGAGACTCCTGGTATTTGGGCAGCTGGTGATTGCACTAATATTCTCTATCATCAAAACAACATCGCTGTGGGCGACGCTGTTCGAGCTCTCGAAGATATTTATTTAGCTATTAATGCAAAATAATTAATCCCACTGACCTCTATAATAAGGAAGTTTTTCGTCATCATCTGTATTTTCATTTTTTTGATATCTTTCTACCCTTCTTTTCTCCGTAAGAATTTCTTTCTTCCATGAATCAATTGAAAGCTGATTGCCATGATAAAGAACCTTCCAGTGATTGTCTACCATACTTAAAAAATTAACATCACCGAGCTCGATACGAGTAGCAATACGTTGACGTTCTTTTGTGTATTCTTCAACAGGTAAATTACAAGCAAACCAATCATTATTTTTTTTACTTAATAAACTTTCGTGAATATTATATTTTTTTGCAGCGACAGCCAATTCTTCTTTAGTAGTCTCTTGTGGAAAGTCTATATCCATTTGAACTCCTTCATTTCTTGGCTTTGGGGGTAATTCATATTTCATAATAAATACATTATAAAACTTATAAAAAATTAAGTAAACTTATGTAAAGAAGTATTATATGGTGAAGCATAACACAAAGAAACCAAATAATATTTGGTTTTGTATGCTAATACATACATTATTTATTATTATGACTTTTTTAAAATTTATGTATATAATTTTCCTTAAAAAGATCTAACGGCACGAACGTAAAAAACTGGATTATTTTTACTAGCTAATGCATTAAAAACAGTACCAAATCCAAAATGCACATACCAAGAATAAAGACCATCGCCTGTTTCACTTGAAGCAAGATATGGGTATGGCCCAAAATTTCCTATAGAAGCTCGGTTTAATGAAAATTTATCTAATTCATCCAAAGAAGGTAGTGACCAATCAGAATACCCTCCACCATTATATGCACGTGCGACCCTTGCAGCAATCCCTAGTGTTGCGCAACCACTTATAATATCATTTGTATTTTGATAACCTGTACCCAAAGCAGTTCCATTTGCTCCAGTAAGATTAGACCCGTCACACCCCCACACGATAGATGAACCTTGATCACTCGTAGCCGCTATTAACCCATGAGTTGCACCAGCCACATACCCAGGATCACCTACTTGATATATATATCCAATAATTCCTCCTTGGTAAGGAACCCCAACATTTAAGATAAGATCTCCTGAAAATAATTTCAACCCCGTCCCCACCTCATAATAGGAATCATTGTTCCCCCCATCCTTAGACATCTTGTTGTCAGTAGAAGTGTAAGCAATACTTTCTAAGGTAGCATCGATTTCAAATGATTGGTCTTTCTCAGAACAGATGTAACGATAGACAAGATCAGTATTAGTAGGAGCAGAAAGAGAAGATATGGTGTTAACTGGATCGATAGGTAGAGCAGAGATTGGTGAGCCACCAGAAAGAGATGAGAAGTCGATAGGAAGCCAACCATTACCATCTACTTTACCTAAACTTGATTTAGCTACTTGTTGAATTCCTCCTCCGGTTGTGAAGGTGGTGCCGTCTAATACAGTAGCAGTGATTGTTCCTGTTTCTGTTGGAAGACTGTAATATATGTGATCAGTAGCTGGCTGCCA
>JBAXFW010000008.1:0-16055 GCA_037139635.1 bacterium
AATAATATTAAAAAAGAAATTTTATTACGATATGTGGTACCTGGGGACATAATTGAATTATTTTCTGGAACAATTATTCCTGGAGATGTTCGTATAATTTCTTCAAAAGATTTATTTATCAATCAGGCAATGCTGACTGGTGAATCTTTACCTGTTGAAAAACATATTACGGATGAAAATTTAGATAAAGAAAATATAATTGAATTTTCTAATTTATGTTTTTTTGGTACTAGCGTCGAGAGTGGTATGGCGAGAGCTATAGTTCTTTCGACAGGAAAGAGTACATATATCGGCAGTATTGCTTCAGATATAAACCTAGGTGACCATACTTCTGATTTTAATAAAGAGTTGCAGCAATTTGTCGTTTTAACTTTAAAATTTATGGCTATTATGGTGCCAGCGGTATTTGTACTTAATGGTATTTTTAAAGGAGATTGGTTTGAAGCATTTTTATTTGCAATTGCTGTCGCTGTCGGAGTTGCACCTGAAATGATTCCAACGATTGTTGCAGTTAATTTATCGAAGGGTGCTTTTATTTTGTCGGAAAAAAAAGTTATCGTAAAACACCTTGACGCAATTGAAAATCTAGGAGTGATGGATGTTTTATGTACTGACAAAACGGGTACTCTCACAGAAGGGAAAATTGTTTTAGAAAAACATTTAGATATGTATGGTAAAGAAAGTTCTGAGGCATTACATTTTGCGTATTTAAATAGTTATTTCCAAACTGGTCTTGAAGATATTATCGATGAAGCTATTTTAAAACATGATGAAGCGAAAGAAAAATTAGAAATAGCTAGTTATAAAAAAATAGATGAAATTCCTTTTGATTATAATCGTAGAAAAATGTCAGTAGTTGTATCTGATTCAAAAGAGAAACATTATTTTGTTTGCAAAGGAGCAGTTGAAGAAATAATAGCTTCTTGTTCTTCTGTTTTAGTTGATGGGAAAATTGTTTCTATGAAAGATTTTTCTGATGATAAAAAAATAGTAATTGAGAAGGGGTTGAACGAAGAAGGTTTTCGAGTTATAGCAATTGCATATAAAGAGATTGATCCAAATCAAAAAGTTTTTTCATTTAATGATGAACAAGAATTAATTTTTGTTGGATTCTTGGCATTTTTTGATCCACCTAAAATAAGTGTTACTGAGACAATAAAGGACTTGGAGGCTTTGGGCGTAACTGTGAAAATATTAACTGGAGACAATGATATTGTTACTAGAAAAATTTGTAAAGATGTAGGAATAGCAGTTGACGAAATACTTTTAGGTAAAGATCTTGAAAAATTAAGTGATGAGGAATTATCTAAAAAAATAGAAACTGTGTCAGTTTTTGCTAAATTGTCTCCATATGATAAAGAGCGAATAATTAAGAGCCTAAGGGCAGCAGGACACGTAGTTGGTTTTCTGGGGGATGGTATTAATGATTCACTCTCACTCATTGCGGCTGATGTTGGAATTTCTGTCGACACTGCCGCCGATATTGCCAAGGAATCTTCTGATTTAATCTTACTTGAAAAAAGTTTAGTAGTTTTAAAGGATGGTATAAAAGAGGGAAGAAGAATTTTTGATAACATTATTAAATATATCAAAATGGCAGCAAGCTCAAACTTTGGAAATATGTTTTCTGTAGTAGGTGGTAGTATTTTCTTACCATTTTTACCCATGTTGCCGATTCAGATACTTGCAAATAATATGCTTTATGATTTTTCACAAATGACTATACCAACTGATCTTGTCGACGAAGATAGTTTGTCAAAACCAAAAAAGTGGAATTTTAAAAATATAAAAAGATTTATTTTATTCTTCGGTCCGATAAGTTCTTTGTTTGACTATGCAACTTTCTTTGTGATGCTTTACGTATTTCACGCTTGGGGGAATCCTGCATTATTCCACACCGGCTGGTTTGTTGAATCTCTTTTGACTCAGACTTTAATCGTGCACATAATCCGAACAAGTAAAATCCCATTCTTCCAGAGTTGGGCATCGAAGCCTTTAATAATTTCAACTATTTGCGTAATTGCAATTGGAATATACTTGCCATTTTCACCATTTGCTTCTGCTTTTCAATTCTTACCATTACCACCACTTTATTTTGCATTGTTATTTGTCGGATTAATATTGTATTTCTTGGTTACTCAATCTTTGAAAGTTTGGTTTATCAAAAAGTACGAGTGGATTTAATTCGTAAACAGATTTTTATTTTATTATGATTTTTTTAAAAAAAATTAAAAAAATAGTTAGAATAAATCTTTTAAAAAAAGATTATAAAGGAAAAGCCTTTACTCTCCTTGAATTACTTATAGTATTAGCAATAATAGCAGTTCTTTCAGTCGCATTACTGTTTGTTATAAATCCTAGTGAAGTACTAAAGAAAACAAGAGATGCTCAAAGAATCTCTGACGTTATAACTCTAGAGAAAGCTATAGAAGTGTATAAAACAAATACATCTAATCCTAAGTTAGCAGGTGCTGACAACGCAGGTTGTAAAGGCACAACAACCTCAGCATTATGGCAACCAGCAACAGATCACATATACTACAGTTTGCCAAGTGACGTAGGTACAATATCATCTATGACGTTAGACGGAACTACTTTCACGGGAAATGGAGGTCCAGTCCAAGCAACGAAAGCAAACGCAGGACGAAATGACGGCAATGGTTGGATACCTATTAACTTCTCTTCATTACCAGGTGGCTCACCAATATCAAACCTTCCAGTTGATCCAACCAATAGAGTAATTGATCCTACTAGTCCTACAAGTGCCGATCTAGTGTACCGCTACATTTGTTCCGAAAAAGATTTAACTTACGAAATAAACGCAGTACTTGAAAGTGAAGCTTATACCATTACTGACAACAAAGCTGCTAAGGATGGAGGTAATAATGATTCTTATTATGAAGCGGGAACTAATTTAACTTTAATAACAACTGAAAACAATGGAGGAATAGGAGGGGGAATAGTTGGTTTAGATGGGCTTAACTATGACATTGTCACTGGTCCTGATGGAAGAATTTGGCTAGATCGTAATTTGGGGGCAACTCGAGTTGCAACTGCCTATAATGATTCTGCTTCATATGGTCATTTATATCAATGGGGAAGATATGCTGATGGACATCAAATTTCTTCAAGTGGAACGACAACAACCCTAAGTTCTTCTGATAGTCCCGGGCATAGTGATTTTATAATTAGTACTGTTTCTCCATTTGATTGGCGTAGTCCTCAAAATTTTAATTTATGGCTGGGGGTAAGTGGAATAAATAATCCTTGCCCTTCTGGTTTCCGCATTCCAACTATAGGAGAATGGCAAACGCTAATTACAGCAATGGGTGGCTTCACTACGTCAACATGTGGGGCTGTAAATAATTGTTTAAATATTGCATATAATTCTGCATTAAAAATCCCTTCAAGTGGAATGCGTAGCGCAGCTGATGCTACTCTAAATAATCAAGGAACTCAAGGAATATACAGGTCTACGACTTCTTCTACGATGAGCTTTTGGTCATTTGCTGTTTATCCTTCTACGAGTTATGCTCGTGGGTCAGGATTTTCTGTTCGTTGTATTAAAGATTGATTTTAAACAATAAATAATTTTTATTACTTCATGAAGAGTTCATTGGTCTATATGTTATAATGAATTTGTGAAACTTAAAAAATATTTACCAATATTCATTATTATACTTTTAGCTTTAATTCCAATCATACGTTGGTTTTTGATGGAATCAATGTCTTTTAGGTTTTTTGATTTAAATTCTACTACAACAAGTTTTGGTCAGATCACTGGTTTGCTTGGCATGATTTTATTTTCATTAAACTTAATTCTAAGTAATAGATCAAGATTTTTTGATCGAATGTTTGGAGGATTGCACCATTTTTATAATTACCATAAACAATTGGGTATGCTTTCATTTTGTATGATTTTATTTCATCCACTTTTGTTGATGGTAAAATATTTAACTACATCAGTATATAGTGCCGCTATGTTTTTATTGCCTGGGACTAATTTTGCCGTAACTCTAGGAATTATTGCGTTACTGTTAATGATTGTACTTTTAGTAATCACTATTTATACTAAAATTAAATATCATATTTGGCGATTCTCACATAAGTTTATGGTTGTCGTTTTTGTATTTGCTATTATACATACGATGCTTATCTCTAGCGATATATCGAATGACATGTTTTTGAGATATTATATTTTGATTTTTGCTTTTATTGGACTTACCCTCGGTGCTTACAGATCATTTTTTCGAAAAATATTTAATAAAGATTTTGAATTTAAGGTTGTAAAAGTAATTATTTTAAATAATAATGTTGCCGAAATAGAAATAGAGCCACTTAATAAAAAAATGGAATTTCGTTCTGGGCAATTTATTTTTATTAGATTTGTGGGGGTTGGCATTAGCTCTGAGCCCCACCCATTTTCTATTGCATCTTTTACGGGGGATGATAATTTAAAAATTGTTATAAAATCATTGGGTGATTATACGAGTACGATTAATAGACTTACTCCGGGAATGTTGGCAGAAGTAGAAGGGCCTTTTGGTAGTTTTTATGAGAATAATAATTCTACTAAAAAAGAAATCTGGATTGCAGGCGGAGTTGGTATTACGCCATTTTTGAGTATGGCTCGAAGTATTGGAAACATTAATCACAATATTGATTTGTATTATTGTTTAAAAAATCCGAATGAGGCAGTTTTACTAAAAGAACTCAATGCTATATCTCTTTCAAATAGTAAATTTCGAGTTTTGCCATGGTACTCAGATACGCAAGGGTATATTAGTGGTGAAGTGATTGAAAAAGGAAGCAATGGATTAGGCAATACTGATATTTATATTTGTGGTCCTTTGTCATTTATGAAAATATTATATAGTCAATTTATAAATAAAGGAGTCGATAAAAACGATATTCATTTTGAAGAATTTAATTTCCTATAATTATGAAAAAATTTACTACTATATCATTATTTATATTCTTTGCAGTAGTGACCGCAGTTTTGACTGCAGGTTTGGTTTTTTATCAAAATAATATTAGCTCTAACGTCAATACCGTAAACCAGCATAAAAATACTGATATTAATAATTTAGTTTCTTCTGGTATTACGAAATTAGATTCAGTAGAAGTTAGCAAACATAATATAGTTTCAGATTGTTGGATTATTGTAAATAATAAAGTTTATGATATTTCAGGTTATGCATCAGCTCATCCGGGCGGTACGAGGAATATTGCAGATTCATGTGGAAAAGAATCAACGACTAGCTATGACACAAAAGGAGGTAGAGGACAGACACATTCAATTAATGCCAATCAAGAGCTTGCACAATTCCTAATCGGAGATTTAAATCAAAAAATTGATCAGAGTACTTTGAGTAAAAATGTTCAAAATGCAAAAGCAAATACAACAACAAGTAATTCAAATAATATTGTTCCAAATGTTATTCCCACAGATACGGTAACAAATACTAAATTAACTACCACGGAAGTTACTAAGCACAATACAACTTCAGATTGCTGGATTATCGTTAATAGTAAGGTTTATAATATTTCAGGTTATGCGTCTTCTCATCCTGGTGGAACTAGAAATATAGCTAATTATTGTGGTAAAGAAGCAACTAACGCTTTTGACACTAAGGGTGGACAAGGTAGTTCTCACTCGACTTCTGCAAATAACTTACTCGACCAATTTCTAGTTGGTAATTTAAATCAGCAAGTTAGTCAAAATACAATAAATACTAATACACAAAATGCACAAGTAAATAATACAAATACAAATAAGGGAGGAGACTATGAAGTTGATTAGTAGAATTTGTAGTTTTTAGAAAAGTATGTTATTATTAAAGAAAGCCCAAAGGCTTTTTTTAATTCGATAAAATCGTTGAATTAGAAAAAACAGTGAGAATTATGCTTACTGTAGGGCAAAGTATTAATTATTAATAAAGAAATATATTTATGGAAATTAGAAATATCGCGATTATAGCTCACGTCGACCATGGTAAGACAAAACTTACTGATTCTTTGATGCAACAAAATGGTGGACTAGATGAAGGAGCATCGATGGATTCAAATGATCTTGAAAAGGAACGTGGTATCACTATTTACTCAAAAAATACTTCAATTTTTTATAAAGGTACAAAAATAAACATCGTAGACACTCCAGGGCACGCAGACTTTGGTTCAGAAGTAGAACGGGTATTGCGAGCCATTGACTCAGTATTATTGCTAGTGGATGCAGTAGAAGGACCTATGCCACAAACTAGGTTCGTTTTGAAAAAATCTTTGGAATTAGGTTTAAAACCTATTGTGGTTATCAATAAAATTGATAAGCCAGCCGCTGACCCACATCGAACTCATGAAGAGGTATTGGATCTATTCTTTGAATTAGGTGCTACTGAAGAACAAGCAGACTTTGAGACTATTTATGCTATTGGACGAGATGGAATTGCTAAAAGAAATTTAAATGATGTATCAGATAATTTAAATCCATTACTTGATTTGATTTTGGAAAAAGTTCCTTCGGTCTCTAGTAATGAAAGTGAAAAAATGTGTGCTCAAGTTTTCAATTTAGGTTATGATAATTTCTTGGGACGACTTGCTGTCGCTCGAGTTTATTCAGGAAAAATTTCTTCTGCTAGTCAAGTTTTTGTCAAAGGAGAAAATGGCACAAGGACGGGTAAGATTACTAAGCTTTTTAGCTTTGAAGGAATAAATAGAAAAGAGACTAAAGAATCAACTGCTGGTGATATCGTTTTGTTTTCTGGAATTCCAGATATCTATATTGGTGAGACGATTTGTGAAGATGAATCAGTAGAACCAATGCCACACATTGCTATTGATGAGCCAACAATTTCTCTAAACTTTTTAGTAAACGATTCTCCATTTGCCGGGAAAGAAGGCAAGTTTGTAACTTCTCGACAAATAAAAGAAAGATTAGAAAAGGAACTAGAAATAAACGTAGGTTTGAAAGTAGATTTTTCTCCAGTGGAAGCAGAAAATAAAATGGGTCCAAGTTTTTTTAAAGTTTATGGTAGAGGAGAATTACACATTGCAATCTTGCTTGAAAATATGCGCCGAGAAGGATTTGAAATGCAAGTTTCACAACCAGAAGTAATCATCAAAGAAGAGAATGGAATAAAAACAGAACCTTATGAGGAATTGATTATTGATGTGCCAAACGAATCTTCAGGTATTGTAATTGAAAAAGTTGGAAAGAGGAGAGGTATTATGAAAGACATGAGTGAGAAACAGGGGATTTCTAGAATTACTTTTGAAGTGCCAACTCGTGGAATTCTTGGCTACCGTGGAGAATTTATCGTAGACACTAAAGGAGAAGGAATTATGTCTTCTCGAGTTTTAGGCTTTAAGGAATTTGCAGGTGAAATAAAAAAGAAAGAATATGGCTCAATGTCTTCAATGGTGGCTGGTAAAGCTGTCGCCTTTGCCCTTGCAAATTTACAAGAACGTGGTATATTATATGTAGGGCATGGAACGGAAGTATATGAAGGTATGGTTATCGGTAATGTCGTAAAAGGAACTGAAATGGCCGTCAATCCTACTAAAGGAAAACAACTTACGAACATGCGAGCATCAGGAACTGATGAAGCTACGGTGCTTTATCCCGCTTTTACCTTAAGTATTGAGCGCGGGCTTGAAGTAATGAACAACGATGAGTACTTAGAAATTACTCCAAAAAGTGTTCGACTTCGAAAAAAATATCTAACAGAGCTTGATCGTGTTCGAGCTAGCAGAATGAATCTAATTTAATGGTCACTAATTTGACATTAGTCTATGTGTGTGTATAATATATAGTATAAATAAAATTATTAAAGTAAAAATTAAAAAAATATGTCAACAATAACCTTTAAACCAAAACAAGTAACAAAAAAAATAACTTCAAATCTGCAAGACCGAGCAAATGATGTGATTATGAATCGTTTTGGTTTGAATGCTGATGCTGAAAGAAAGACTTTGGAAGAAATCGGTAAAAAATATAACATTACTCGAGAACGAGTAAGGCAAATTGAAGAAGCTGCGTTAAGTTTAATTAAAAAATCAGATGCTTACAAACAAGAATCTGCTGTTTTTGACGAGCTTAAGCAATTAATTCTTTCTTTAGGTTCAATAGTTGCTGAACATGAATTATTGCCTCACATCTCAAAAGATAAAGCTACTCAAAATCATATTCATTTTTATCTAGTATTGGGTGATGTTTTCAAAAAACATCGAGAAGACAATCATTTTCATACTCGATGGAGTGTGGACGATGAAATGGCAGAAAAAGTACATGATTCACTTCGAAAGCTTTATACTAGTCTAAAAGATGAAGATCTTATTGTTGAAACTGAAATGATCAAAAAGTTTTTTGATAATATGAAAGATGTTGCAGAGCAATACAAGAATGAAGAAATAGTAAAGAGGTGGCTTTCAATGTCTAAGACAATTTCTAAAAATCCACTTGGAGAATGGGGTCGTGCTTCTTCTCCAAATATCCGAACTCGAGGAGTTAAAGATTATGCTTTCTTGGTTATGCGAAGACATGGTTCCCCGATGCATTTTCGAGAAGTAGCAGATAATATTTCAAAAACTTTTAATCGTAAGACTCACTATGCAACTTGTCACAATGAACTTATCAAAGATCCTCGCTTTGTTTTAGTTGGAAGAGGAATGTATGCTCTTGCTGAATGGGGATACAAAGCAGGCATAGCTCGAGACATCATTAAAGATATACTAAAGAGAGAAGGCCCTATGACCAAAGAACAAGTCGTTGAGAAAGTAATGAAAGAAAGATATTTTAAGAAAAATACGATACTAGTCAATCTAGTAAATTCAAAATATTTTAAGAAAAATAAAGCTGGACTCTACACGCTAGCGTAAAAAACAAAAAACCCCGTAATGGGGTTTTTTGTTTTAAGAATGATATAATATTCTCATGCAAGAAAAGACCTGTCAAAACTGTAAAAAGGATTTCACAATAGAAATCGAAGATTTTAATTTTTATGAAAAGATAAAAGTTCCACCACCAACCTTTTGTCCGGAGTGTCGATTTCAGCGAAGAATGACTTATCGTAATGAGCGTTATTTATACAAGCGGATTTGTGATTTATGTAATGAAAATATAATATCAGTTCATTCGAGCAAAGCTTCGTTTCCAGTTTACTGTAATAAATGTTGGTGGAGCGATGGTTGGGATTCTGGTTCATTTGGAAAAGAATACGATTCGTCCAAACCTTTTTTTAGTCAATGGAGTGAATTAATGATGTCTGTTCCAAGACCAGAATTGATTGCAGAGAGTAATGTGAATTGTAATTATGTAAACTATTCTGGAGGTTTAAAAAATTGTTATTTTGCAGTTGGGTGTGACAAGGATGAAGATTGTTCATATGTTTATCGAACATTTAAATCAAAAAACTCACAGGATTGTTTTGGTTTGCAAGAGTCTAATCTTTGTTATGAAAACATAGAAAGTAGTAAAGGTTATAAATCAAATTTTATTGAAAATTGTGAAAATGTATTAGAAAGTACTTTCGCGGTAGACTGTAAAAACATTAGTAATTGTATTGGTTGTATAAATTTGAGAAATAAAAAGAATTATTATCTTAATAAAATGCTTTCAGAAGAAGAATATAAAATTAAAAGAGAAGAACTCGGTTCATATTCTAAATTAGAAAAATTAAAGAAAGATTTCAAAGATTTGTTATTAAAAACACCGCACCGTTTTTCAAGAGCCATATCATCTATTGGCTCAGATGGAAATGAACTTGTAGAAACCAAAAATTGCCATAGTTCTTTTTTTGTTAGAAAATCTGAAAATTTAAAATACGCAGCCTTTTGTTCTAATATTAAAGATAGTTATGATTTTAGCCATGCTGATAATTCAGAATTATTATATGAAAGTGCAAATATTGAAAAAAATTATAATAAACTTTTTTCAACTACATGTTGGTTCTCTAGAGACGTTACATATTCTGATATCTGTATGTCTTCACAAGAACTTTTTGGTTGTATTTGTATGCGTAGTAAAAATTATTGTATTTTAAATAAGCAATATACTAAAGAAGAATATTATATATTGAAAGATAAAATAATTAAAGAAATGGATTCACTTCCATATATTGATGCACGGGGGATAATATATAAATATGGAGAATTTTTTCCTCCAGAGCTTTCTCCTTTTGCTTATAATGAAACTTTTGCTTACGAATATATGCCCCTAGAAAAAGAAGAAATCATAAAGCGAGGGTACCGATATGTAGATGAAATAGAAAGAAATTATGTTATTACTAAAAAAACCGATGATTTACCTGACCATATTCGGGGTGTAGGTGATTTTATTTTTGATGATATTATTGCTTGTGCTCATTCTGGTAAATGTAGACAAAGATGCACAACTGCTTTTAAGATAACCCTACAAGAATTATCTTTTTACAGACAAATTAATGTGCCGCTACCCCGACTTTGCCCAAATTGTAGACATTACGAGAGATCTTCTAAGCTTAATCCAATGAAACTTTGGCATCGAACATGCATGAAAGAAGGTTGTACTAACGAATTTGAGACTAGCTATGCACCTGAGCGACCCGAAACAATATATTGTGAACGATGCTACCAACAAGAAGTATATTAGAAAGTGTTACTGTGCCCGTTTGTAGCCTTTGCGAAGGAGGGTCAGAATGAGGTCTACTAGTTTGTTTTTTTTCGTTTACATTAAGGGCTATTTATATTAAAATATAAGGAATGGACAATATTTTAGCAACATCTTTCAGTTTTCTGTTTAATGCCATAATTTGGCTTCTGCCTTTGTTGGGTACTTTTTTATTAGGTGTCATTGCTTGGAAAATGTGGGTGCATTACATAAGGCAAGATTTTATTTCTGGTATAGAGTTTTCAATGATTGAAATTGTTCCACCCAGAGACGTTTTGCGTTCACCGAAAGCTATGGAGTTGTTTTTTACGAACGCACTATATCACTGGAGTATTAAAGGAGGGCTTGAAGAATATTGGCAAGGAGCTGTTTGGTTTTGGTATTCTCTAGAAATTGTTTCAATCGATGGGCAAGTGCATTTTTATATTCGTACCCCAAGTCGTATCAAAGATTTAATTGAAACTCAGATGTATGCTCAGTACCCTCAGTCACAAGTAAAAGTTGCAGAAGATTATACTTTGGCTATAAGTGAAATATCTGAAGAGAGTGGTTGGAATTTATGGGGTTGTGAATTTAAACTTGAAAAAAAGGACGCTTATCCAATTAAAACTTATGTTGATTTCGGTTTAGACAAAGATCCGAAAGAAGAATATAAAGTTGATCCTATCTCTCCAGTAATAGAACTTTTTGGTTCACTTCAAAAAGGAGAACAGATGTGGATACAAATTGTTGTAAGTCCTTCAAAAAAGAAATTCTTTACAAAAGAAAAAATGTTTCAAAGTCATGATTGGGTTAAAGAAGCACAGCTTGAATTGGATAATGTCTTGTTGCCATATACTAGTAAAAAGCTAAGTTTGGGCGATAAGATAACGACAGAAATACGTGCCCCTGGATTTTTGGATCCAATCATCAAAGGCATAAGTGCTAAAATGACGAAGATAGGTTTTGATACAGGTATAAGAGTAGCCTATGTTGCCAAAAAAGAAATATTTCCTTTTGGTACTAGAAATAATAATTCCAGAAATATTCGTCTTATTTGGCGTCAGTATTCAAACCCATATTTGAATTCTTTTACTCGATGTAATTCAACTCAGGCAGATGCCTATAGTGGAATATTTATGGCATCAAACAAAACAGTTAATCTTTTAAAAAGAAGACATTTGCATGCTTATCGTGAAAGAGAGTTTTTTCATCTTCCAATGAGACACCATCTCTTCAATGTTCACACAATATCCTTTTTTCCTTTTAACGTTCTATTTAAACCTTATTATCATCCAGCTACTTTTGTTTTGAATGCTGAAGAATTGGCTACTATTTGGCATTTCCCAGGTCAAATTTTGAAAGTTCCAACATTGGAACGTATCGAATCAAAAGAAGCTTCACCTCCTACAAACTTACCTACATAATTTATGGAAAATTTACCAACACAAGATAATGATAATACAGGTTTTTTAAATTTACCAAAAGAAAATTTTTGGAAAAAGAAACTTATCATAATTCTTAGTATTTTTTTCTGTGGCATATTGTTTTTTTATGTTATTTTTTTTACCGCGCCCCTTAGGTTTCCTAAAGGTGAAGTAGTAAGTATAAAGCAAGGAGAAAATTTAAGAGTCATATCTTTGGGCTTGAAAGAAAAAAAAATTATACGTTCTAGGATTGCATTTGAAGCTTTTGTTATAATGTTTGGTGGTGAAAAACATATTGCTATTGGAGATTATTTATTAGAAAGTAGGTTGCCGGTTTTTGAAGTAGCAAGAAGAATCGTCGAAAAAGATAGACGCTTAGCTTCCGTAAAATTAACTATTCCTGAAGGTTTTGATAATAATCAAATTGCAGAGCTTGCATCAATGAAGTTAAAAAACTTTAATAGTAAAAATTTTTTAACGAACGGTAAAGAAGGGTATCTCTTTCCAGATACATATTTTTTCTTTTCTTCTGATGAAGAACAAGATGTACTTAAGTATATGAGTGATAATTTTAATAAAAAAATCAAAACAGTTAGTAAGGATATTACAACTTCTGGAAAAACTGAAAATGAAATTATTATTATGGCTTCAATTATAGAAAGGGAAGCAAAAGGTGATGCTGATCGTGTTTATATATCGGGAATTTTGTGGAATAGAATTAAAAAAAATATGCCTCTACAGGTTGATGCTGCGCCTCAGACTTATAAAACAAAAGGATTGCCAAATGAGCCAATTTCAAATCCTGGTATGGAGGCAATTAAGGCATCAATTTATCCTGTCGTTTCAAATTATTTATATTATTTACATGACAAAGATGGAGTAATTCATTATGCAAGAACTTTCGAAGAGCATAAAAAAAATAAATTAAAATATTTAAAATAATGAGAAAACATGATTTAGCTTTTATTGATATAGAAACTACTGGTTTGAGCGTTATTGATAACGAGATAATTGAAATTGGTTGTGTTGTTACGGACTACAAACTTAATATTAAGGATGAATTTGAAATAAAAATTAAACCGATAAATATTAAGAGCGCTAATAAAACTGCTTTGAAAGTAAATCACTACAATGATGTTGACTGGGAAAATGCTTCGGAATCAAAAGAGGCACTTAGAATTTTTTCTAAAAAAGTTAAGGATTGTATTATGGTTGGGCAAAATGTTGCTTTTGATTCAGGTTTTTTAGAGTACAATTTTGAGAAAAATAATATTAAAAATACTTTGCATTATCATAGATTAGATACGATATCTGTGGCTTGGGCAAAACTTCATAAAAATGAAGAAGTTTTGCATTTCTCATTAAGGGAAATGTGCAAGCTTTTTGATATTAGAAATGAAAATCCTCACAGTGCTTTGTCTGATGCGCGAGCAACGTATGAGCTTTACAAAAAATTAATGAACTTGTAAGCTAACAGGGTGAATAAAGAAAATAAAAAAACAGCTTATGGTGAGCGAGGCCGAACTATCTTTGTGGGTATGTCGGGCGGGGTGGATTCTTCTGTTTCAGCTGCGTTGTTAAAAGAACAAGGCTACAGTGTCGTTGGTGTTTTTATTCGTACCTGGCACCCAGACTTTTTAGCCTGCAATGAAGAAGAAGAGCGCAGGGACGCAATGCGGGTATGCGCACATTTAGATATTCCATTTTTAACTTTTGATTTTGAGGAAGTCTACAAAAAAGAAGTGGCTGACTATATGATAAGAGAATACAAAGAAGGCAGAACTCCAAATCCAGATGTTATGTGTAATAAGTATGTAAAATTTGGTGCTTTTCTTGAAAAATCACTTTCAATGGGAGCAGACTACGTCGCTACGGGACATTATTCAATAAATAAATTACGAATTACGAATTACGAATTACGAAAAGGATTAGACTCGAGCAAAGACCAGAGTTATTTTTTGTGGACATTGAAACAAGAACAGCTTTCAAAAATACTTTTTCCGATAGGGCATTTGAAAAAAACTGAAGTTAGGAGATTAGCTAAAAAATTTAAATTACCTGTAGCAGAAAAAAAGGACAGTCAAGGTATTTGTTTTTTAGGGGCAGTGGATTTAAAAGATTTTTTAAAACATTATATAAAGGAAAAGAAAGGGAAAGTACTGAATAGGGACGGAGAAGAAGTTGGATATCACGGTGGAGTTGTGTTTTTTACACTTGGAGAAAGGCATGGTTTTACAATAACAAAGAAAAATAGTGATGATACGCCATATTATGTAATAGATAAAAATATTAAAAAAAATATTTTATATGTTTCTAAAGATAAAAATAGTTTAGAAAATAATTTTTTTAGTTCATCTTTTGAATTGAATAATACAAATTGGATTAATAAATTTCCAAATATGAACAAGGAGTATACAGCACAAATTCGTTATCATGGGGAATTATTGCATTGTAAAATTAATATGAAAAATAAAACAAAGGTTGAAATAATTTTTGCTAAACCCACTCAGATTGCTTCTGGACAGTCAGTTGTTATTTACGACGGAGACATTTGCATCGGAGGAGGCGTAATTGTATAAAATTTGTTTATTATATATAATTTAAAAAATTATGATTGCTATAGTTTTTATTTTTTTAATACTTATTATAATTTATTTTATTATTAAACCAATAAATATTAATTTTTTTGGCGCATCTTTAAACATAAATATTATAACTGTACCAATTTTCACTTTGATATTTGCTTTAGTTTTTGATTTGATAGATTTTAATATAATTATAGAAGGTATTATAGGTAATGGAATTACGGAACCATGGAAAGTGTTAATTATTTTTTTTGGTAGTGCATTAATTTCAATAAGTGCAGACAAAAGTGGTATATTTGATTATATTTCTGTAAAAGTATTAAATAGGGGTAAAGGAAGAGGAGTTTTATTATTTATAATTACATATTGTTTTTCTTGGTTCTTGTCAATATTTGCTTCAAATGATATTGTGATTTTAACACTAACTCCAATCGTTTTTTATTTTTCAATATACTCTAATGTAAATGTTTTACCACTTCTTTTTGCTGAATTCATCGCTGCTAATAATGGGATTTTTTTTATTACAGGTAATCCAGTTGATACTATTATAGCTACTGCTCTTAATATAGACCAGTGGAGTTATATAAAAATGACTATATTACCTACTCTTGTGTTATCAGCGATAAGCCTTGCTCTGTTGTATTTCTTTTTTAGAAAAGATATTACTAAAAAATATAGAATAAAGGACTTAGAAAAACCAATAGAGTGTTGGGTAGATGCAAATGTTAGTTTGATAATTTTATCCTTTACACTCATATTTTTAATGTTAAGCAGTTTTTTGAAATTAGAAATTTGGATGGTTGTTTTAATAGGAGTTTTTGCTTTTATAATAAAAGATTTAATTGTGCCTTTTTTTTATAGTCACAAATTATTTGAAGGCGAACATGGAAAATTTTGGAGAATCTATCAAACAGTCCATTCTATGCCTTGGGATATTTTTTCTTTTGTATTGGTTATGTTTATTTTTGTTACTGCAATGGATTATTATGGATTTTTTAATATAATTGCTTCAATATTTAGTCACTTTATTAATGGAAATACTTTTTTAGCTAGTTTTACATTTGGTCTTACATCTTTAATAGTTGAAAACGTTATTAATAATCAGCCGATGGCCATGATTTATAGTAATATTTTTTCTAATCAATTTTTTCAAGTTAGCCCACAAGTTTTTAAAGCTAGTGTTTTTTCAGTTATTTTGGCAGGTAATGCGGGGGCGTCACTTACTTTAGTTGGTTCTTTGGCGGGACTTATGTGGAGAAAAATATTAAAACAAAAAGGAAAAAATATTACTCACAGCCAATTTGCAAAAATAGGCTTGATAACAGTTTTACCAGCAGTTCTTGTCTCATTTTTAATTTTAGCTTTAATAACTTAATACAAATATTTGTTTTAACTTTTTAGTTACTATATAATATATACATG
>JBAXFW010000009.1:0-15845 GCA_037139635.1 bacterium
AAATACTTCAGTTAGTTTTTCTATTGTATCCATATTTATCCAGCACTAAACTTAAAATTTAATAGCTGTTTTATTATATTATATTTTAATAATTTTTTAAATTTAGTGCTGGATTAGAATTCATCTAATGCATCTGCTATTTTGGTAGCTGAGAATTCACTAACACTACTTTTTTCAAGAGAAAGGAATGTAGTAGTTTTTTCATCGAAGTAAAGTTCCACTTTCCCAGTTGGTCCATTTCGGTGTTTTTCAATTAAAATTTCGGCGATATTTGTTTTTTCGGATTCATCTTTCCCCTTATCTTCACGATGAATAAACATAACAACGTCCGCATCTTGTTCAATAGATCCTGAGTCACGAAGGTCAGAAAGTCTTGGACGTCCTCCACGAGATTCTACTGCTCGAGAAAGCTGAGAAAGAGCCAGCACTGGCACATCAAGTTCTTTTGCAAGACTCTTAAGCGATCGTGAAATTTCAGTAACTTGATTGACCATTGAATCGTAGTTTTTAGAAGTAGTCATAAGTTGGAGATAGTCAACAACAATTAGATCTAACCCCTTTTCTGCTTTTAGTCTGCGCGAAACAGCTTTCATTCGAACAATTGAATTACCAGGTTGATCATCAATATATATTTTTGCTTTCGATAATTTATCAAGAGAATCTCGAAGTTGTGAAAATTCTTTGTCAGCTGAAAGTCGTCCCGTACGTAAATTCCAAGCATTCACTCGAGATTCAGCTGAGAGCATTCGGTCTACTAATTGCTGAGAGGACATTTCGAGAGAAAATATTCCGACTGATTTATTATGTAAGATTGCTGACATTCGGGCGATATCAAGGGCGAGAGTTGTTTTACCCATCGAAGGGCGAGCAGCGAGAATTATTAAATCAGATTTTTGAAGTCCTGAAAGAATACTGTCGAGATCCTTAAACCCAGTTGGCAATCCACGAAGGGCATCTTTATGTTCATGTAATTTTTCTAATCGCTCCCAAGCTTCTGGTAATTCATCTTTCAAGCTGGTGAATTTTTGATTCTTCGGAGAAGAAACAACGCCGAATATTTTTTTCTCTGCTAAATCTAGAATGTCATCCATGTGATCATCGCCTTCTTCGAAAGCAAGTTCCGAAACATAATCAGCGGCTTCGATTAAACTTCTTAGAATATATTTTTTTTGTACAATATTAGCGTAGTGTTTGATGCTCGTAGAAGAAGGAACGATATTTACAATCTCCGCAAGATATTGATTCCCTCCGACTGATTCAAGTAATTTTTGTTCTCCGAGTTTTGCCGAAAGAGAAAGAGCGTCAATCGGTTCATTTTTCATCGATAGGTCAAGCATTGCCTGGAAAATCATTTTATGTTTTTCCATGTAAAAAGAATCTGGAGTGAGAACATCTTCTACCTCATGCATTGCATCTTTACGGAGCATAATGGAGCCGAGGACTGCTTTTTCGGAATCAGTAT
Source organism: bacterium (assembly GCA_037139635.1). GTDB lineage: Bacteria > Patescibacteriota > Minisyncoccia > Phycocordibacterales > UBA9973 > UBA9973. The sequence continues at coordinate 1,463 of JBAXFW010000009.1, forward strand.
TTTGAGGAGGGATTCGCAAATTGCTTTTTGTGTTTTTTACCATAAAGTCATTCTAACAGTACCGAAAAAATAGTCAAAGAGAAATATGTGGGCAAGCTGTTATTAAAATGGGGACAAATATGATATTATTTATATATGAGTAAAAAAGTATTATTGTCAGGGGTAAAACCAACTGGTTTGTGCCATATAGGCAATTATTTCGGCGCAATGAAACAGTTTGTAGATTTATCAGAAAACTACGAAAGCTATATTTTTATAGCTGATTATCATGCACTTAATTTAATTCAGAATAAAGAAGAAATGAAGAAAGCCATTTTGGGAGTTTTGCTTGATTATTTAGCAATTGGACTTGATCCAAAAAAAGTTGTTATCTTTAAACAATCAGATATTTCCGAACTCACTGAACTTGCTTGGATTTTTGATACAATAGTTACTGTTCCATATTTAATGCGGGCGCATGCTTTCAAAGATATTATTTCTAAAGGTAGAGTAGAAAGATATAAAGATCAAGCATACTTATCATATGTGGGAGAAGGAATTAGTGAAGAAGTTAAAAATCAAAGAATAGAAGAAGATATATTGTCGGGTGTAAATGTTGGTACTTTCAACTATCCGATGCTGATGGCAGCAGATATTTTGTTATATGGTCCAGATATTGTACCAGTAGGACAAGACCAAAAACAGCATGTTGAATATGCTCGTGATACCGCACAGAAATTTAATAAAATTTTTGGAGAAACATTTAAATTACCAGAACCAATGATTATGAAAGATGTGGCAGTTGTCCCAGGTCTTGATGGTAAAAAAATGTCCAAGAGTTACGGAAATACAATTCCACTTTTCGCTGAATATGATGAAATAAAAAAATGTGTTATGAAAATTGTTACGGATTCTGGTAATGATATTCCAGAAAATGTTTTTGCAATTCATAAACTTTTACGTTCTGAGGAAGAATTAAAAAAAATATATGAAGAGAAAAAAGGGAAATATAAAGAAATGAAAGATTTGCTGGTGGAAGACTTGGAAAAATTTATTGCTCCAATGCGTGAAAGAAGAAAAGAATTGGAAAAAGATATTCCGAAAGTTTTAGGGATTTTAAAAGAGGGAAGTGAAAAAGCAAAAAAAATAGCTAATATAAAGATGACAGAAGTGCGTGAAAAAGTTGGAGTTTCACTATAAAAATTGATTATTTTTAGAAAAAATCGGCTAATTTATTCACATTTGCGTCTTTGGGACTAATCGTTTATAATACACGGAAAGCCATACGGCTTTTATTTTTCGTAATAATGGAAGAAAATAATCAAGATTTAAATAAGAAAAACGAGGTTTCAAGCCAGAGTAATTTTGATTACTGGAAACCAGTAATGTTTTTCTATGTTAAAACGACTTCTTGGATAATTATTCCGTTAGTATTAGGTGCTTTAGCCGGAAAATATGTCAGTAAGTCTGTCGGCAGTCAGGTTTTGTTTTTCGTTTTCGTAATCTTAGGATTTTTAGTAACCTGTTGGGGAATTTATCGAGAAATAAAACAATATAAAAAAAGTTTAGACAAAAAATAAAATGGAAGCAAACACAGCACAACAAAACACGACCCCAGAAATAACTCACGAAGTGACGATATATGCAGAACCAATTTTTCATATCGGAAATTTTCAAATCACAAATTCACTCTTAACTTCTTGGGCGGCAGTTCTCGTAGTACTTGCTTTATCTTTAGCTATTAGATTGAAACTTAAAAAAATACCAGGCAAACTTCAAAATATGTTTGAAGTAATTTTAGAAGGAGCTTTGGGATTAGTTGATCAAGTCACTAATGATAGAAAAATTTCAGTTCGAATTTTCCCATTTGTATTTTCGCTATTTATTTTTATTTTAATAAACAATTGGTTGGGATTATTGCCAATCTTTGGTTCTATCGGTTTGTTGGTTCAAGAAGGAACAACTTCCGCTTTTGTGCCTTTTTTACGTTCCGGTACGGCTGACATCAACACCACTCTTGCTCTTTCTATTATGGTAGTTATTTTATCAAATGTATTTGGGATTATTGTGATTGGTGCTTGGAAAGCTTTCAACAAATATATCAATCTTAGTGCTATTTTTTCTATTTTTACCAAAGTTCGAAAGGACCCATCAGTATTGATTGTTGCACCGATTACTTTGTTCGTAGGACTTCTTGAATTGTTGGGAGAATTTGCCAAAATTGCCTCGCTTTCTTTCCGATTATTTGGTAATGTATTCGCAGGAGAAGTGCTTTTGGCATCAATGGGAGCAATTTTTGCTTACGTTGTACCAGGGCCATTTTTATTTTTGGAGGTTTTTGTTGGTTTGATTCAGGCTTTGATCTTTTCACTACTCGCGACTGTATATTTCACCATTGCGAGCCAAGATCACGGTGAACATGATGAGAGTGAACATAAGACTGAAGAAATATTAGCAAGTGTTTAAATTTATTATAAGTTAGTCGAAAAAAATTATTAGCTTGCCCTGAGCATAGTCGAAGGGTTAATTATTAAAAACATCTCTTCGGAGATAAAAACAAATTATGGAAACAACACAAGTAGTAGCAAAAACAGTAGTAGATTTAGTTCCACTAGCAAAAGCATTATCTATCGGTTTAACCGGTATTGGAGCAGCTTTGGGTATCGGTATGGTAGGTGCAAAAGCCATGGAATCAATCGGTAGAAATCCAGAAGCAACAGGAAAAATTTTAGTTCCAATGCTTATCGTTTCTGCATTCGCTGAAGCTGTTGCAATTTACGGTTTGGTTATCGCATTTTCAATAAAATAGTGAGTAAGTCCCGTTAGAAGCCGCGGTCGCAGTTTCAAGACGGGATATAAATTAATTTGGATTAAAAAATATAATTAGCAGGAAATGGTTTATTTAAAAAAGTTGACCGCGACCTGCTTCTAAACGGGATGAATGAATTAATAACGACATTTCACATAGACTGGAAATTGATGGTTGCCCAACTTGTAAATTTTGGGCTTGTTCTTGGCATTCTTTATTGGTTGGCCGCAAAGCCACTTTCAAAATTAATGAAGGATAGAACTAAAGAAATTACTGACGGTCTCGATAATGCAAAATTAGCTGAGTCCGAAGTTCAAAATGCCAATATCAAAAAAGAAGAAATAGTACGAGAAGCAAAAGTCAGTGCTAAAAAAATAATTTCAATTTCTCAGGCTGATGGTAAAGAAATGATTAAGGAAGCAAAAGATAAAGCCACTTTGGAAAAAGAAGAGATAATTAAACAAGCACGCCTTGACGCAGAGAAAGAAAAGAAAAATTCAGATGAACAAGTTCGAAGAGAAGCAAGTGCTCTTGTCGCTGAAGGGGTAAAAAAAGTAGTAGAAAGTTATGTCGCCCAAGGGAAAGGAGACGAGCTTATTAGAGGGATGCTTCATAAATAAAAATGATTAAATCAAAACAATTAGCAAAAAGCTTATATGAATTAAGTGAAGAAGGGGTCCAGGATTTGGATGCCAAGTTTTTTGCTTTTGTTGAGAAAAATAAATTAAAAGCCCAAATGTCTTCAGTTTTGTATCATTTAGAAAAAATCAATGAGCTAGCGAAAGAAAAAAAGGGAATACAAATAGAAGTAGCTCATGTGGTTGGTAGTGATACAGTAAAACAAATTAAAACTTTTCTACAAGCAGAAAGTTTGCCCGAAGTTATTAAAATAAAAAAAAGTTTAATTGGAGGCTTTCGGGCTAAATGGAATGGGGTAGTATATGATTCTAGTATTGAAAATGGTCTAAAAAAATTATCAGAAACAATTATTAAATAACATTATAAAATAAAGCTATGAGCGCGAATACAACAATAGAAAATTTAAAAAAAAGAATTGCCGGTTTTCAAGGTGGGGCCGAAATGTATGAATACGGTACTGTCATGAGTATCGCTGATGGAATCGCAAAAATTTCAGGTCTGGCAAAATGTCAGTCATCAGAAATGGTTTCCTTTGAATCAGGAGCTATTGGTCTTGCCCTAAACCTTGAAGAAGATTCTGTTGGTGTCATCGTGCTTGGAGATTTTTCCAAAATCAAAGAAGGAGAAACAGTTAAGAGAACAAATAAAATTCTCTCAATTCCTGTTGGTGAAAAATTCATCGGTAGAGTTGTAAATCCTCTTGGGGTTCCAATCGATGAAGCTGGTGCTATCAAGGAAGATGCAATTTATCCAGTTGAGAAAGTTGCCTCTGGTGTTATGACTCGCGAAAGAGTAAATCAACCAGTTCAGACTGGCCTGAAAGCAGTCGATGCTATGATTCCGATCGGACGTGGTCAACGTGAACTTATCATTGGAGATCGACAAACTGGTAAGACTGCTATTGCTATTGATACAATCATTAACCAAAAAGGACAAAATTTAATTTGTATTTATGTTGCTATTTCTCAAAAGCAATCAAAAGTTGCTCGTATTGTTTCTCGATTAAAAGAAGCTGGAGCAATGGATTATACTATCGTTGTTTCTGCCGGTTCGTCTGATGGTCCAGCATTCTCATATTTGGCACCATATTCCGGGTGTGCGCTCGGAGAATATTTTATGGATAAAGGAAAAGATGTTTTGATTATTTACGATGATCTTTCAAAACATGCTGTTGCTTATCGAGAAATTTCTTTGCTACTTAGAAGACCACCAGGTCGTGAAGCTTACCCTGGAGATGTTTTTTACTTGCACTCACGTTTACTTGAACGTGCTTGTCGATTAAATAAAAATTACGGTGGCGGATCAATCACAGCACTTCCTATTATTGAAACTCAAGCAGGAGACTTGTCCGCTTACATTCCTACAAATGTTATTTCCATCACTGATGGACAAATCTTTTTGGAAACTGGAATTTTCAACAAAGGTATTAGACCAGCTATTAACGCTGGACTTTCAGTGTCTCGCGTGGGAGGAGATGCTCAAATTAAGTCAATGAAAAAAGTTTCAGGTAAAATGAAATTAGCTATGGCTCAATATCGTGAACTTGAATCTTTCGCTCAATTCGGATCAGATCTTGATGCTGAAACAAAAAAAGCAATCAATAGAGGGCAAAGAGTTGTTGAGCTTATGAAACAAAGTCAGTATTCTCCAATTTTAGTTACAAAACAAGTTTGTTCTATTTATGCAGTGAATGAAGGATACCTCGATGAACTTGAATTAACTGAAATCAAAGCTTGGGAAGAAAATTTTTATGCTTTCTTGGAAAGATCAAAGAAAGATTTATTGACCAAATTGGTTACTGATTGGAATGAAACATTGGAAAATGAAGTAAAAAATTCGATTAAGGAATTTATGGGTGCTTAAGATTTGTAATTGATAATTCGTAATTAAAAAAATGCCACTTGCAACAAAAGCAATAAAACAAAAAATAAAGTCAGTCGGTAGTATTAAAAAAATCACTAAAACGATGGAGATGGTTTCGATTTCCAAAATGCGCCGAGCTGTAGATCGAGTTCTTGCTTCTCGTGCTTATTCACATTATGCGCTTGAATTATTGATGAACCTTTCTAAGGATATAAATGTGACAAATAATTTGATGGTACGAGGTAAGACGAATAAAGAATTATTGGTAATTATTACAAGCAATAAAGGTATGTGCGGAGGTTATCATACAAATATTTTTAGAGCCCTTTCTTTATATTTGAAAAAAGAGGAATCGAGAGGCAAGGAAGTAAAAGTTATTACTGTTGGAAAATATTCTGAAAAGTTTAGTAAAAAATTAGAATTAAATGTTTTTGCAGGTTTTAATAATTTTTCTGAATTTTCAACTCTTGATGAAACAAAACTGTTATCAGATTTATTGAGAAAAGAATACATTGAAGGAGATTATTCTAGTGTTAAAATTTTGTATACTGAATTTTTGAAATCAACTAGTTATAAGCCAGTTATGCGAGAAATTTTTCCAATTAGTGTTAGTACAATAAAAAATATTTTAGAAGAAGGAAGTGCTGAAGCATTATCTGGAGAAGAGGGTCAAGGAGAAGTAGCTAATTTTGATTTTAATGATTATAAATTTGAACCGGATTTAAATGAAATATTAGAAAGTATTTTACCAGGACTTGTGGATGTTGTAATTTATCAAACATTAGCAGAAGCATTTGCGAGTGAGCACTCTGCTCGAATGTTTGCTATGAAGAATGCAGGAGACAGTGCAACGACAATATTGGATGCACTGATGCTCTCATACAACCACGCAAGACAAGATGGTATAACAAGAGAGCTGTCCGAAATAGTCGCCGGAGCGGAAGCCTTAAATGTAAATTAAAAATTATTAGCTTGCCCTGAGCTTGTCGAATGGGTTAACATTAAAAATTATTATGCAAAAAGGAAAAATATCACAAATTATTGGAGCGGTCGTAGATGTAAGATTCGAAGGAGAATTGCCAGCATTGTTGAATGCGCTTATTATTAAGCGTGAAGGTCATGCTGATATCGTGCTTGAAGTTGCAGGACACTTGGGCTTGAATGAAATCAGAACAATTTCGATGTCTTCAACTGACGGACTATCTCGTGGCGATGAAGTTGTAGACACAAGTGCTCCAATTTCTATGCCAGTAGGAATGGAAACACTGGGCAGAATGTTTGATGTTGTTGGAAATGCTATCGATGAAAAGCCAGCTCCAAAGGTTACCAAGAGACTTCCAATTCACCGCAAGGCTCCTACTTTTGCTGAACAGTCTCAAAAAACAGAAGTACTAGAAACTGGTATTAAAGTGATTGACCTGATGTGCCCATTCTTGAAAGGTGGAAAAGTTGGACTTTTCGGAGGTGCCGGTGTTGGAAAGACTGTTGTGATTCAAGAATTAATTCGAAACATTGCTTCTGAGCACGGAGGATATTCAGTTTTTGCTGGTGTCGGAGAGCGAACTCGTGAAGGTAATGATTTATATAGAGAAATGAAAGAGTCAGGAGTTCTTGATAAAACAATGCTAGTATTCGGACAAATGAATGAACCGCCAGGAGCTCGTGCTCGAGTTGCTTTGTCTGCTCTTACTATGGCTGAGCATTTTCGGGATACTGAAGGAAAAGACTTGCTTCTATTTATGGATAATATTTTCCGATTTACTCAAGCTGGTTCTGAAGTGTCTGCTTTACTTGGACGTATGCCTTCAGCTGTGGGATATCAGCCAACTCTTGCATCTGAAATGGGAAACTTACAAGAACGTATTACTTCGACCGACAAAGGTTCAATCACTTCTGTGCAAGCAATTTACGTGCCTGCCGATGACTTGACGGACCCAGCTCCTGCTACGACTTTCTCTCACCTAGACTCTACTGTGACTCTTTCTCGTCCACTTTCTGAACTTGGAATTTATCCTGCTGTTGACCCACTTGACTCTACTTCTACAATTCTTGATCCAAATATTATTGGAGAGAAGCATTATAATGTTGCTCGATCTATTCAGAAAATTTTACAGAGATATAAAGATTTGCAAGATATCATTGCCATCTTGGGTATGGATGAATTATCTGATGATGATAAATTGGCAGTGTCTCGCGCTCGAAGAATTCAGAAGTTCCTATCACAACCATTTTTCGTGGCGGAACAATTCACTGGACGATCAGGTAAGTATGTTCCTTTAGAAGAAACAATTCGAGGTTTTGAAGAAATTCTTGAAGGAAAATACGATCATATTTCAGAACAATCCTTCTATATGAAAGGAAGTATTGAAGATGTGTTAGCAGAAGAAAATTCTAAATAAATATTATATGGCAATACTTAAAGTAGCAATTATAGGGAAAGACAAAATGGCTTACGAAGGAGAAGCAGAAGCAGTTTTTGTTCCGACAAAAACAGGTATTATTGAAGTAATGCCAAATCATACTCAATTAGTTTCTGCGCTCGGAATAGGGGAGATAATTGTGAAAACAAAAGATGGTGACAATACCTTCAAAGTTACAGGGGGAGTTCTCGAAGTAAGAGCTGAAAGTAATGTCATAATCTTAGCTGACATTGTAAAAGAATAATTTTATTTTAAAACACCCGAAAGGGTGTTTTAAAATCTCTATATACAAGGGTTACCCTTGTATATGAAAAAATTATAATTTATAAGGAAAAATTCGCCTAAAAGTACAAGGGTAACCCTTGTACTTTTTTGTACTACAAATTTATTATAAAAAGTATATAATCATTTTATGTCCAAATTTTATGTAGTAGCAACACCCATTGGGAACATGGGAGATATAACATACCGAGCAATTGAAACTTTGAAAGAAGTTGATTTAATATTATGTGAGGATACTAGGATGACTAAAAGATTGCTTGATAAATATTCAATAAATAAACCTACCATGAGTTATCATGCTCAAAGTAAATTATCGAAAACTGATAAAATTTTTGAACTCTTGGAGAATGGTAAAAATTTAGCTCTGGTTTCAGACGCTGGTACTCCAGGGATTTCAGATCCTGGTGCTTTACTCGTATCACAAATTAAATCTAAATTTGGATTATCAAAAAACTCTACTATTGCAGAAAATTTTGATAATCAAGTACAGGTGATTCCAATTCCAGGTGCATCTGCGGTAATTACAGCACTTTCTGCTTCAGGATTGCCGACTCATGAATTTACATTTTTAGGATTTTTGCCTCACAAAAAAGGTAGAGAAACTTTATTTAAAGAAATTGCCGAAGCAAAACGCACAATGGTATTTTATGAATCACCACATAGAATTTTAAAAACATTAGAATCACTGCAGAAATTTTGTCCTGATAAGCGAGTCTGTGTGGCAAGAGAATTAACAAAAATCTATGAAGAGTTTAAAAGTGGAAATCCAAGTGAAGTGTTAGAATATTTTACAAAAAATACAGTTAAGCAAAAGGGAGAATTTACCGTTCTCATTTCTTAGTATTTTTTTTATAATAAATCTTCAGGATCTATGGTTATAGAGAATTCGCGTGGCAGTGAATTAAGCTTATTATACAATCCTTCATTGATGTTTGAATTATTTGATAATTCGTCAAAAGACCACATATTTTTATCAATTTTTATTAAAACATTAGTTCTATATTTGTCTTTTTGTTTTGCGATAAAACCACTAAAGACTACAGGATTATAATCTTTAAATACTTCTGAAATAGCGTGTTTATTTTTTATTGTTTCTTCTCTGTCGCCCAAAAAAGTAATTTTAATGAAACGTTTATAGGGCGGATATTCAAGATTTTGTCTATCTTTTAATTCCTCACGAATGAAAGAAAGTAAATTCTCTGTTTGAATAGCAAGAAGCGCAGGGTCGTTTTCATTCTTAGTTTGAATTATTATTTTTCTTTCTGTTTTGGCAATAATTGATGTTATTATTCTGATAACTTTCTCACTAATATTGTAATTCGGTATGCTCCACAAAGAATCAAAAGAAGCGATAATTGATAATGATGTTTTCTCTTTTAAATACAGTAGGGCCATTTCCGTGCCAATCAAAATGCTTCCAGGATTTGCCTCGAATTCTTTAATAATATTTTCAGCTTCTTTGGTAGTTTTTGTATTCTCTTTGTCTAATTTAAATATTTTAGTATTTTTGAAATTTTTTTGAACAGCTTCATACACAGTGTCAGTTCCGATGCCAAGAGGAGCCAAGTTCCAGCTGTCACAATTTTTACATTTTGTTAATGGGTCTGCTTCTTTCTTACAACGATTGCATGCAAACATCCTTTTTTTACCATCTTTTGATAAATATAATACTAATGGTGCAAGACAGTCCTCACATAAAACCTCAAGATTGCAATCACTGCAGACAGTCATGGTGGCAAGTCCTTTTCTTAAAGAAAATATAAAAACATTTTCATTTTTAGCTAATGTTTTTTCTATTTCGTAAATACTTTCATCTCTTAATACTTTGAATTTTTCATCAATTTTTTTATTGGGAATTTCAATTTCTCCATTAAAATTTATTTTGTAAGATAGGGGAGAAAGTTCTCCGAAATTATCAAGTTCTTTCCTTGCTATTGTTTCTAGCGAAAGCAGTGAATCAGCCAAAACAAATTTTGCATTGATCTTTGAGGAAAAAATTTCAACGAAAATTCTTAGATCAAAATATGGATTCGAAATCATTTTATAAGCATTCGAACTTTCGTGTTCTACGATAAATAATTCAAAATCGTTACGTGGAATGGATAAAAATGGGGCCGTTCCTAATACAAGTATAGGGTGAGAATTTGTGATAATTTGCTCAATTTTCTCAAGTTGTTTTTTTGTGTTCATACTACCATTGATCGAAATACAAAAGTTTTCAATACCTTTCGAAAGTAGTTCATTGAAAATCAAAATATCATGTTCTGTAGGTAATACCATAAAGATTGATTTCTTTTTGGCAAATGATTCTCGAATTAAGGTTTTGTAGAGAGATATTCTATTTTCAAGTGAGGCTTGAAATAGTAATTTTTCAGATCTGATTTTAGATATTTCATTTTTTTGAATATTTTCTGAAATATTTTTTTTGGCTAGGTTTGAAATTTTATCATATTCTTCTCTCAATACGGTTGGAATTAGTGAAGTGATTCCAGTGTTTCTTTTAGCAACAAAATATTTACTAATTGAGAAAATAGATTCGATGAGTTCATTTCTGAAGATAGAATGCTCTTTTACTTCTGTTATTTTTTTTAAATTAAAATTCATACCCTTGATACTAGATTTAGTATTACTAGCATCCTCTACATTTGCCACTAGTCCAAGTAGCACTTTGCTTCTGATGGGAACTTCTACGATACTGCCAAGTGAGATTTCTTGTGCCGTAAAATAGGTCAATTCTTCAGTTGGGAATCCTTTTTTGAAGGGTATTACGGTCACAATTTTCATATTTCTATTCTATCATAACTTGTGATATATTTAGGGCATGGGTCCCGTTAGAAACTTTTCATTAGGGATTCCATATTTATTAGTATAATTATACCAGAAATTAGACTGGTTTCTAACGAGATGGGAATATTTTCAAAAAAATTAGGCATAGATTTGGGAACTGCCAATACTTTGGTCTTTTTTCCAGGAAAAGGCATAGTCCTAAACGAGCCTTCTGTGGTAGCTGTTTCTGAACAAGATAATAAAATTCTAGCTATTGGTTTTGAAGCTAAAGATATGATTGGAAAGACTCCAGAATCTATTATTACTTATTGTCCTATGAAAGATGGTGTCATTGCTGATTACCGAGTGACTGAAGCCATGCTTCATTATTTTATTAATAAAGCTATGGGGAAGTTTAATTTTTTTAAACCAGATGTCATGATTTCTGTACCGGCTGGAGTTACTTCGACAGAACGAAGAGCCGTGATTGAAGCTGCTGTGCGTGCTGGAGCAAAAAATGCTTATGTTGTGAAAGAACCCATTTTGGCAGCCATTGGAGCAGGAATTCCAATTTATGAATCGAAAGGTTATATGATTGTAGATATAGGTGGAGGCACGACTGACGTGGCCGTGATTTCGCTTGGAGGTATTGTCGCTTCCACTTCTGTAAAATGTGCTGGAAATAAAATCGATCAAGCTATTGCTGATTATATTAAAAAAACTTTCAACTTAGCAATTGGAGATAGAACTGCCGAAGAAGTAAAAATAAAAATTGGAGCAGCCGTACCACTTGAAGAAGAACTTCGAGTCACAATTAAAGGAAGAGATTTTATTCAAGGACTTCCTCGTTCAGTACAAGTCGGAACTAATGAAATTGTAAAAGCGATTGATCCTGAATTAAAACAAATCATAAAAGCTATTAAGACAGTTTTACAGGAAACTCCTCCTGAACTTGCTTCCGATATTATTGATCATGGCATCATCATGACGGGTGGTTCATCAATGTTAAGAAATTTACCGGATTTGGTTTATCGAAAAACTGGAGTGAAGGCTACCCTCGCTGAAGACGCATTGTATTGTGTCGTAAAGGGTACTGGTATTGCACTTGAACATCTCGAAGTCTATAAAAAAACTGTTTTAAGTAAGAAATAAAGTGCTATGTTGAAAGAGCATTTAGATAAAAATAATTTGCATCACGCATATTTGATTGAAGGCAATGGAGTAGAAATAGTCCCCAGTGTTTTAGAATTTGTTGAAAGTATTGGAGTTAAAACTACAAATAATTCAGATTTTATTCATATTGTTTTGGATTCTTTTAAAATTGATGATGCTCGAGACTTAAGAACTCAAAGTCTAGAAAAGGGAATTTCAACTAGTAAAAAAGTATTTGTATTATCTGTAAATAATTTTTTAATTGAAGCTCAAAATACTCTTTTGAAAATGTTTGAAGAGCCGATTCCAAATACTATGTTTTTTTTAGTTATCCCTGATTCTGTTGTAATATTGCCAACATTGCTTTCAAGGTTATATCTAATAAGAATGAAAGATGATTCAAATGAAAATCAAAAGGAAGCAGAGAATTTTTTGAAAATGTCATCAAGTGCGAGAATTGATTTTATAAAAGAAATGATTGCTAAGGCAAAAGAAGATGATGAAGAAGAACTATTATCAGCTGACTCAGTGCGATCTAAAGCAATAAAGTTTTTAAATACACTTGAAAAAGTTCTTCATGAAAAATTAATATCAAATAAAGTACAATATAAAGAAGTAGATTATTTTTATCAAATAATGAAAGCGAGAGAATACCTCTTGCAACCAGGCTCGTCTACCAAAAGCCTTATGGAATCAGTCGCTTTAGTCGTGCCGAAATTTTAATATTATGTTATCATAAACTTATGCAATACAATTTTTCAAATTTTAAAGTAGGTCTTAAAAAAATAGAAGATTTTTTAGGCAAAGAATATAGCCAGCTTTCTACTGGGCGTGCATCACCTATGGTGCTTGATGGTGTGAGCGTAGAATCATATGGTTCTTATCAACCTATAAAGAATGTTGCTTCAGTATCAGTGGAAGATCCAAAAACACTGAGGATAGCTCCTTGGGATAAAAATCAGATTAAGGCAATTGAGAAAGCCATAATGGTTGCCGATCTTGGTCTGTCTACTGCGACTGACGAAGCAGGCATCAGAGTAATTTTTCCTCAACTCACTACTGAGACAAGACAAAAGCTTGTAAAAGTTTTAAAAGAAAAATTAGAAGAAGCACGCATTACAGTCAGAAGAGAAAGAGGAAATGTTTGGGATGAGATTCAAGCTGAAGAAAAAAATGGCAAAATGAATGAAGATGAAAAAATGCGCTCTAAAGATGAATTGCAGAAATTGGTAGATGAGGTAAATGGAAATCTGGAAGTAATTTTTGAAAAGAAAGAAAAGGAAGTATTAGGATAATATGAATATTTTAATTTTCATCATAATTTTATTAGCTTTAGTATTGGTTCACGAATTTGGACATTTTTTTGCTGCGAAAAAATTTGGTATAAGAGTAGATGAATTTGGTTTTGGTTTCCCACCAAAGATTTTTGGTAAGAAATTTGGTGAAACTGAATATACATTAAATGCATTACCCCTCGGTGGTTTTGTTAAAATTTATGGTGAAAATCCAGATGAAGAAAATACTACTGGTCCAGACGCAAGTAGAAGTTTTGTCAATAAACCTCGTTGGCAACAAGCATTAGTTTTATTTGCTGGAATTTTTGCCAACGTCATCCTTGCTTGGCTATTACTTTCTTTTGGTTTTTTGTCATCTGGAATTCCAGTGCCTGTAGCTGATGCACCTGACAGTTATGTATTACAAAATGTTCATTTAGTAATAATGTCTGTTAGTAAAAATTCTCCCGCTTATGTAGCAGGAATTAAATCAGGTGATAAAATAATTTCACTAAAATCAGGGAATGAAATACTTTCAGATATAAATCCAGAGACATTTAAATCATTTATTGTTTCTCATCCCGAAAAGCAAATTGAAGTTGGATTTTTACGTGGCAAAAGTACAAATATCAATACGACCAATGTCACTCCAGTCATAGTAAGTGGTGCTAAAAAACCTAGTATCGGAGTATCGATGGATCAAGTTGGTTTGGCTAAATTGCCTCTCGGTAAGGCTTTTATTGAGGGTGCGAGGATTGACTTAATTTCTATCAAAGGCACGATTGTGGGGCTTTATACGCTTATTGCACGGGGTATCAGGGGTAAGGGAAGCATGTCAGATGTCGCAGGCCCTGTTGGTATGGTTTCTATGATTACTAGTGCTTTAAATTTCGGCATAGGTGGACTTTTCTATTTTGTTGGTATGCTTTCAGTAAGTCTTGCAGTTATAAATTTAGTACCGTTTCCAGCCCTAGATGGTGGCAGATTATTCTTTTTATTAATAGAAAAAATAAAAGGTTCACGCATGAATCCCAAATTTGCCAATATGGCCAATATGGTAGGTTTCGGAATTTTAATTTTGTTAATGGTTTTTGTCACTTATCACGATATCGTTAAATTGTTTTAAACACTCTCATGGAGGCACAAATAAAAACACAATCCAATCCCTCAGTGCAAGCTTGTCAAAACTGCAAACGTGA